>NZ_JAOANA010000026.1:0-64810 GCF_032335535.1 Alkalihalobacillus sp. MEB130 | reverse complement strand
GAACTTTTCGATTATATCAATTGGTACAATAATATCCGTTCGCACAGTGCACTGGGGTATTTAAGTCCAGTAAGCTATCGAAACGTAGCCCTTAAAAAGATTGTTTGATTTAGTGTTGACATACCAAACTTACTTCTACTGTTTAAGCCGATTATAAGTACCTGAAAAGGGTAGCCACGGCTGGTGGGCTACCCTTTTACTATCGAAAAACAAATAGCCGATGGCAAACTCACCGGCTACTTAATAAGTATAAGAGATATATGTTATATGCTACTTCAATAGAAAACTAACTTAGTGAGTATGGACCATTTTTTGATCCTTTGAATAAAAAAGAGACGATTACTTTTTGAACTGCCCCCCCTGTCAAGTAGACAGTGGAAATAATAAAAATGACTTAAGCGGCTTTAGCTCTAAATTCCATAGGGCTAAGGCCGTTTAATCTTTTTGGTATCTTTCATAATTATAAAAATGTATGTAATCATCTATCGCCGCACAAAATTCCTCGAATGTCTTATATTTATGTAAATAATACTTCTCACATTTCAGTGTCCCAAAAAAGACTCCATTGGTCCATTATCAATACACCGACCCACTCGTGACATGCTTTGTGTCATCTCTGCCGTGTCTATCTTACGTTTGAACCCTTTTGACGTGTATTGAAATCCACGATCACTATGGATAAGAGGATGTTCTACATTCAATAGTACTGTCGCTTGGTCAAGCGTCTTGAATACAAGTTGATTATTATTGGAATGCCCTAGAACATAACTTACGATGGATCCATCATAAAGATCACGAATCGCACTTAAATAGGCCTTTTTTGATAGGTCGTACTTAAATTCTGTGACATCCGTAACCCACTTTTCATTTGGTTTTTCTGCGGTAAATTCACGATTTAATATATTGTCTGCCACATGTTGAGGTGTCGAGTGTTTATATTGCTTCTTCTTGACACGAATGACAGAGCGTAATCCAGCCACTTTCATTAATGATTTCTTCATTTAGTATATCCCTGGATGGAGGAGTACGATTTATCCACTTATAGTATGCAGCTCGTGCAATACCGGCAATTTCACAAAGTGATCTAATGCTTAAATTCTCTTTTACATGAAGCTCCTGAATAGCGATATATTTATCCTCAAATCGGATTTGGCTTAATTCCATCAATAATCAACATTTATATTTTATTTTTGATGCTCTTCCTGTAAATAATTCACTAAATCCTTTATAGTAATTAACTTGAGATCATATTCTTGAGCAAAAGTAACTAAATCTGGTAGCCTAGCCATTTTTCCATTCTCTTTTATGACCTCACAAATAACCCCAACTGGCGTAGCATCACCGAGCTTTGCTAAATCAATAGCTGCCTCTGTATGTCCAGGTCTTTCAAGAACACCACCATCAGCAGCTATTAAAGGGAACATATGACCTGGCATAATTAGCTCTGATGCTTTAGTATCTTTGCTGACTAACGCCTTAATGGTATTGGCTCGATCTAAAGCTGATATGCCTGTAGAATTTGATACATGATCAATCGAAACTGTGAAAGCTGTTTTATATTTTTCTGTATTATTTCTAACCATATAAGGCAATTCTAGGTCTTCCGCTCTCTCTTTTGTAATAGGAGCACACACCAAACCTTTTCCATGGGTTATCATAAAATTGATCATTTCCTCAGATACCTTATCCGCTAACGCTAGCATATCCCCTTCATTCTCTCTATTTTCATCGTCAACGACAATAATCACTTTTCCACTTTTTAAATCCTCTATAGCATCAGAAATGCCACTAAACATTTACATCATTCCTTATTATTAGCATTTGTTTGATTTCTTAAAAAAATCAACATATTATTTTCTATAATAAATGTAATTTCAGCTCATTCAGTACAACTAAAAAGTATGATTCATATTAATATTTGATTTTTTTTTAATATCTATGTAATTATTAAACTAGAATAATTATGCTCCATCCTAATCTGATACTGGATGGAGCAATGATCTATAAAATCTCAAATATACTTAAACCACCGTTCCATTACTTTCAATAACATCTTTGTACCAATAGAATGATTTTTTCTTAAAACGCTCCAACGTTCCACTACCGTCATCATTCTTGTCGACATAAATAAATCCATAACGCTTAGACATTTGACCGGTTGATGCACTTACTAAATCAATACACCCCCAAGAAGTATATCCTATAAGGTCTACCCCATCTTTAATAGCTTCCCCCATCGCTTTAATATGCTCGCGTAAATAGTCAATGCGATAATCATCATTAATGGTCCCGTCATCTTCTACCTTGTCATATGCACCTAGACCATTTTCAACAACGAATAGTGGTACTTGATAGCGATCATAAAGTTCATTTAGAGCAATCCTTAGTCCAATCGGGTCGATCTCCCATCCCCAGTCACTTGACTTTAAAAACGGGTTTTTAACTCCTCCAATGAGGTTACCTTCCCCAGCTTCTTCTAGTGTCTTGGATTTTTTTTCGGTTCTAGACATGTAATAACTTAATGAAATAAAGTCTACTGTTCCTTTCTTTATTAACTCTAAGTCCCCATCTTCCATTTCGATGCTAATATTATTTTCCTTAAAGTAGCGTTTAATAAATGAAGGATATTTCCCACGAACTTGAACATCGCCACAGAAATTATTAAAAATACGAGCTTCTTCTAGTGCTTGCATTACGTTTTCCGGATTTGAATCATACGAATAAGTAGGTGCATAAAGAAGCATACAACCAATTTTACCATTTGGGATAATTTCATGCCCTAATTTTACCGCTTTAGCACTAGCAACAAATTGATGGTGAAGTCCTTGGAAGCTATCTTGCAACCGAGTTTCTTCACTATCCGGTGAAAATCCCAGTCCTAAAAGAGGCATGTGTGTTGCACCATTGATTTCATTAAATGTTAACCAATATTTCACTTTATCTTTGTAACGATTGAAAAGTACAGTTACATACCTTTCAAAAAAACCAACCAATTTACGATTTCTCCACCCACCATACTCTTTGATTAGATGAAGCGGTGTTTCATAGTGAGCAATTGTTACTAATGGTTCAATATCATATTTTAAAAGCTCATCAAAAACTCGTTCATAAAATGCTAATCCTTCTTCGTTTGGTTCCAACTCATCACCATTCGGAAAAATTCGTGACCATGCTATGCTTAAACGGAAGACTTTAAATCCCATTTCTGCGAATAAAGCTATATCCTCTTTATATTTATGATAAAAATCAATGCCATCATGGTTAGGATATACATATTTTGATTGGTCAATTTCAAAGTTAAAACCTGGTTCTTTTAATAATTTTAAACGGCTACTTCCACCAGGTAGAACATCTGCTAAATTGAGACCTTTTCCACCTTCTAGATAAGCACCTTCTAATTGATTAGCAGCAGTGGCACCACCCCACATAAACATTTCTGGAAATCTATTATTTGTTATATTCATTTAATATTACCTCCTGAATTATTTCAACTTGCAAACAAATAGTCTATCGCCTCTTGAAACTTTTTGTTTTTCAACCTGTACAATGTCCTCTACCTTTTGAGAAGAATTAGTAATGATGATTGGTGTAACAATTTCCTTGTTTTTACTTTTCAAAAATGGGATATCAAAATGTAATAAGGGATCTCCAACTTTAACAATTTGTCCTTCTTCAATTAAGATGCTAAACCCCTCACCATTGAGTTCTACTGTTTCCAATCCGACGTGGAAGAGTATTTCTAAACCGGTAACAGATCTAATTCCAATAGCGTGCTTTGTATGAAAAATTTGAATCACTTCTCCTTCAACAGGAGAAACAAGCACACCTTCTTCAGGTATAACAGCAACACCATCCCCCATCATTTTTTCTGAGAAGACAGGATCCGGAACCTGTTCTAGTGATAATAATTGTCCAGCAAGAGGAGAAAAGAATTCTTCCTGCTCTATATTCTGTTTCTTTTTTAGAAATTTACCTAGCATTTTTCCTAGCTCCCTTTTGTTTGTTCTTTATTGAACATTAGCTTCAAAATCAAGAAACAACATTACTCTCTTCAATTAGACAACTCCAAGTCTCCTAGAGTGCTTTTTCACCAATAATTAAAACGTCAGACTTAAAACTATGCATATCAAACACCGTTTTATTGTCTTCAAAGGTTACGTTCGTTTCACCAAAGCGTCTTTGTTCTAAATCTATAATTGTGAAATCATAGTCTTCAAGAAGCATATTTAGTTTAACAATTGTGTTAACTGGCACATATATCAAGATTTTCATTTCATCATCGCTACTAGCAACTCTAATTTCTTCCGTATTTTTTAACAAGATATCCAAAGACTGCAAATCATCGAGCTTAAATAATTGAAATATTTTCCTCATAAATGCATAATCCCAAGCACCTTCGAACTTAACAGCATCTTTCCAATCATAAGGTCGGTCAAATACCTCTCCAACTAATCCAAACCCCTTCCCCTTCTTATGCCAACTCCATATACCGTGCGCCCCATAGGTAATACCTGCTTCAGCACCTGATAATAAACTTTGCCAAGCTGATTTTCTAACATCAAATCGACTGAAGCGACCGTATAGGTTTCTACTATAACCCATTTGTTCATAACACGGCTCTGAATTAAGGGAAGGTCTTCTTATTGGTTTATTACTAAATTCTTCCGCAAGCTGGTATGACATACTCTGAAACTGTATATTATGCCCTGATTGAAACATATAAAAATCCAAATCATTGCTATTTATTAGCTCATCAGGTATTTCCATTAACCTACCTCTAATATGTAAGGTAGTTAGACAATGAGGACTCAATTGTTTTATTGTACTCATAGCTAGTGAGTAGTAATTGATCGCTCTTTGTGTTGGGAAATCTGTATCTCCACTAACTAAATAAATCGGATTATATTTAGAAAATCTATCATCCACATATTTTACATATTCCTCCACTAACTCTAGTGGCATATTATTTATATTATTAATTTCTGATCCCCAAGTGTCTGGCACATAGTTACACCATAATAATACTAGTGCAGGTACAAACCCCTTTTCAACTGCCATAGAAACCATTTTTTCAGCTCGTTCAAAGTAAGCCTCATTTCTTTTATAGAAGTTGAAGCCACCATCTTCCTTATATTCAAACGGCTTGATATTCAAATCGGTCTCAGAAGCATCCCATTGTTGAAGAATATTTATTTGTAAGACATTAAAGCCTTGAACTTTTCTATACTCAAGATAATCATCCCATTCTTCTAACGTAGCATTCGTAAACGCACTCCATACTGTATCAGCTAAATAAAAAAATTTTTTTCCTCTGTCTGTTTCTAAATGCTTTTTATTTTCTGAAACTCTTAATTTCACCAAAATAAATTCCCTCCTCTTTAATAGGGAAGAGAAGATAGTTTAATAAACTATCCCCTCTTCCTCATTACACTTTGCAATTAAAATCCTATAAAATACTGCTTATTTTTGAAAAAAAGTAAATATATTATTATGCACTCTTCTTTTCAATTTGCTTTAATGCAAGTTCTCTGCTATAGCCAAACAGATAGGTTAAAACAAATGTAGTAACTAGAGCTACAAGTAACGATATTGTAAATCCATAAAATTGTGAAGACAGACCTTCAGGATTGATAAACATTGGAATACCAAAGATACCACCTGATGCAAAGCCTCCAAACATACTTGCGCTGAAAAACCCTGCAGTTGCACCACCTAATCCACCACCTATACACGCGAATATAAATGGGCGTTTAAGTGGTAAGTTTACCCCGTAGATAGCAGGCTCTGTAATTCCTAAAAACCCTGATACAGTCGCTGTTGTTGACAATGACTTTAATTTTGCTTCTTTTGCTCTGAAAACAATCGCTAAAGCTGCACCTGTTTGAGCAAACACTGTACAATATAATAATCCATTAATCGGATCGAAACCGATGGTAAAGATATTATTTATCATAATCGGAATAAACGCCCAGTGAAGACCAAACATAACTGCAACTTGCCAAATACCAGCAAGGAAAAGACCTGTAATAACTGGACTCAAAGAATATAATGCCATAGCTCCATCTGCTAATAGTTGACTTGCATTTACAGACAGTGGTCCAATCACAATAAATGACAATGGAACAATGACCACTATAATAAACAAAGGAATAAAAATTAATTGTAATGCTTTCGGAATTACTTTAAGAAGTACTTTTTCAAATTTCGCTACTAAAAAGCCAGCAAGAATAATTGGAATAACGGACTGCGTATAATTCATGAGTACAACCGGTATTTGAAGAAAAGTTAACGTTTCACCTGCATTGTATATATCTATCATCGTAGGATAAACTAGGGAAGCTCCTACAGCAGCTGTTATAAATGGATTTGTGTTAAATGTTTTACCTACAGTAAAACCTAAAAATATTGGTAAAAAGTAAAAGAAAGCATCCGAAGCAGTAAATAGTATCGTATAAACACCCATATCTTCAGACATCCAACCAAGTACGGTTAAAGCAACTAAAAATCCTTTTAAGATACCCGCGGCAGCTAAAACTCCCATTACAGGCATAAATATACCAGACATTAGTGATACAAACTTACTAAATATACTACCTTTCTCTGCAGATGATGTATTAGTAGATTCACTTTCCTCAGAAACTTCTTTTCCAATTAATTTGTTTACTTCTGCAAAAACACTCGGAACTTGATCACCAATCACGACCTGGTATTGCCCACCACTTTTTATAACAGTCATGACCCCCTCTAAGCCCTTTATTACCTCTGTATTCGCAAGAGATTCATCTTTAAGCTTGAATCTTAACCGTGTTACACAGTGGATTACACTATTAATATTTTCTTTTCCCCCAACCTCTTGAACTATTTGCTTTGCAAGTTTTTCGTAACTCATGTTTCAATCCTCCAATCATACTTTTTATACTTGAATAATGTTGACGCTTCAATCAAAATCCGAATTATTACTTTGAAAATTCTTAATTTATATAAAATAATTACTCCTATAATAAGTGAAATCCGTTTTTAAACAGATTCGACTCCGAAAAATCAATAATATCAAATTAATAGCTTTTTCTAGCATAACACTTAGGTTTATATTCAAACCCAGAACAAACTAATACGCTTACAAATCTGTATATTGGATCAATTACAGCGAATAGATACTATAATTATAAGACTAAAAACTATCGTTAAAATATTATACTAATAACGAATTAATGGCATTTTTCCATTCAGTATAATATTTCTCTCTAGTTGCATAACCCATTTTAGGTTCAAACACTTGTTTTTCGCTAGTGAGTTGCCTGATCTCTTCTATAGAATTCCAGATACTCGTTCCTAATCCCCCAAGGTAAACGGACCCTAAAGCAGATAACTCTGAAACAGATGAAACAATCACTTTAACCCCAAGCATATCAGCAAGATATTGCATTAAAAACACATTTGTTGTTGCACCGCCATCTACTCTTAATTCTTTGACCTCAACATTTGTTTCTTCATATATGAGTTGTAGAATATCTTTTACTTGATAAACGATACTTTCAAGTCCCGCTCTTACAATGTGAGCTTTACTTGTATTTCTACTCATTCCTATAATTCCAGCTCGTGTACTTGGACTCCAGTAAGGTGCTCCTAATCCAACAAAGGCAGGAACTAAATAAACACCTTCGTTATCCTCAAGCTCTTCCACTAATCTCTCTGCTTCTTCAAAACTATTAAATAAGGTAAGATCCTCTTTCATCCAACGGATAATATCACCTGTTGTATTAATAATTCCTTCCAACGCATAATGAATCTTTCCGGAATAACCCCAAGCTATAGAAGTAACTAAACCTTTACTCACTTCTTCCAATTCATCTGTAAAAACCATAGCGGAGGTTCCTGTACCGAAGGTTGCTTTCGCCATCCCTTTTTCAAAGCAATGTTGAGCAAATAGCGCCGCTTGTGAATCTCCTATCACTCCTGATATGGGAATAGAAGGTACTTCTAAATCACTATCTTCTACTAATCCAAAATCATTATCAGATAATTTCACTACAGGTAGCATCGACTTTGGAATTTGAAATATTTTAAGTAACTGATCATCCCAATTCATAGACTTAATATTAAATAATAGCGTTCTACTCGCATTTGTAACATCAGTTGCATGAACATTACCTTGTGTAAGTTTCCAAATTAACCAACTATCAATCGTGCCAAGGAGAAGTTCACCCTTTTCAGCTCTCGCTTTTATACCTGAAACATTATCTAAGATCCACTTCACTTTTGTTGCCGAAAAATATGGATCAATCGTTAATCCTGTTTTCGTATGGACCGTCTCTTCATGGTCTTCTTGTTTCAAGAGTTCACACATCGTGGTCGTTCTACGACATTGCCAGACGATTGCATTATAAACTGGTTTCCCAGTTTGTTTATCCCAAACAACAACGGTCTCCCGTTGGTTCGTTATTGTAAGGGTCTTCATTTTATCTACTATATTATGATTGGCTCGAGCTATTTTATTTATTACGTCCTTTACATTTTCATATATCTCAATCGGGTCATGTTCGACCCAACCCGATTGAGGATATACTTGTTTGTGTGAAGCTGTCTCTTTTGCAATTATTGAACCCTGTTGATTTACAAGAAGAGCTTTGGTCCCAGAGGTGCTTTGGTCTATTGCTAGAATATAACTTTCATTCATAACAGCAACCTCCTAGTTACTTATCATCTTTTTTGCAATGCTTGAAACATTCTCTACACCCAAACCATAATGTTCAAACACCTCTTTTGTATTCCCCGTCACTGCTGGTTCATCAGGAATACCTATAATCTGGACTGGAACAGGATGGTTTTGTGAGACCACCTCTGCCACAGCTGAACCAAGTCCACCATAAATACTGTGTTCTTCAATCGTGATGATACGACCTGTCTCTCTTGCTGCTTTCAAAATTGCTTTCTCATCTAAAGGTTTAATCGTGTGCATATTAAGTACTCTACATTTGAATCCCTCTGCTTTAAGTGCATCAGCTGTATCAAGAGCGACTCTCACCGTTTCACCTGTAGCAATAATGGTTAGATCATTCCCCTCCTGCATCGTAACCGCCTTGCCAATTTCAAAATTATACTCCTCATTTACATAACAATCTTCCACAGGGTTTCTACCAATTCTCAAATAAACAGGGGTATTATAATCTACTAAAGCTTCAATCATTTTCTTCGCTTCGTGACGATCAGCTGGCATCATTACATGTAACCCTGGTATTGCCCTCGTTACAGCTAAATCTTGTAGTGAGTGATGAGACATACCAAGTGCCCCGTAACTAACACCACCACTAATTCCGATTAGCTTAACATTCGTCCCTGAATAAGCAATATCGACTTTAATTTGTTCAATACTTCGCATGCTTAGAAAGCAAGCAGGTGAAGCCACAAAGGGTTTCTTACCAGAAGCAGCCAACCCCGCAGCTATCCCTACTAAGTTCTGTTCTGCAATCCCCACTTCCACTAACTGTTCAGGTAGTGCTTCTCCGAAAGGGACCATGGAAGCAGAACCTCTAGAGTCACTAGTTAACACTAGTATTTCTTTATTTTCAGTTGCTAAATCTAATAATGTGTCACTTATTACTTTCCGATTTGCAATCTTATTCTTTTCAGCATTTTTCTTTAGTGCTACGTTATTCATGCTAATACCTCCAATTGCTCAGAAAGTTCTTGCATTGCTTTTTCATACTCTTCCTTCGTCGGAACATGATGGTGCCAGCTTGCAACATTTTCTGCTATTGAAATTCCCTTACCTTTAACTGTATTGGCAAGGATGATTGTAGGTTTTCCACTTATTTGAGGCGCTTCATTAAAAACTTTCACTAGTTCTCCTACATCGTTACCATCTACTTGAACAACATGCCAGCCAAAACTTTCCCATTTTTTATCAAGGGGCTCATTGCTCATCACGTCATCTGTAGTACCAGAAATCTGCAATCTATTTCTATCAATGATTCCTATTAAGTTATCAAGTTTATACTGCGATGCAGACATCGCTGCTTCCCAAACCGAACCTTCAGCTAATTCTCCATCCCCCATTAAAGTAAAGACTCTATAGGCTTTATTATCCATCTTCGCAGCTAATGCCATACCTACCGATACGGATAAACCATGTCCTAATGCCCCTGTGTTCATTTCCACACCTGGTACCTTATTATTTGGATGCCCTATTAATCTAGAATTATATTTAGAGAAAGTTTTTAACTCCTCTTTCGGGAAGAAGCCTTTGTCAGCCAACACCGCCCAATAGGATTCCACGGCGTGACCTTTACTTTGGATATAGCGGTCTCGATCTTCCCAGTTCGGATTATTAGGATCTACATTCATTACACCATAATATAGAGCTACTAAGATGTCAGTATTGGATAACGACGATCCTGTGTGACCTGTACCAGCTTCATAGATCATTTCAATTAATGACTTTCTAATATCAATGGCTTTACGTTTTAAACTATTTATGTCTGTCATACATGTACCTCCATAGAATTAATGATTTATGTCACTACCTCGTAACCATGCACGAATTTCTTCTTCTGTTGGATCTACAGGGTCTGGATTTAGTCCTGGAATATATTGACACGCTTCAAATATGACCGGTATGACATTGGCATGAATTCCTGTAGAATGATGAATGTATGGGCCCTTTACCAACTTTTCTTCCCATAGTGGCCAATCATTTACTTCAACCCATACATAAGATCCTCTTGAATATGGACCTTCAATACCTTTTGCTTTACCTAAAAAAATAGAGTATTCTCCATGATCGCCATCAAAGCGTGCTATGGTCATTTCTCCACCTTTTATTTCTCCTTCATGTGTACCTGGAGAGTGATCTTCAAACAAGAAATGCTTTTCTAGCCTTGGTTTTTCTTCAACGCTTAACGAAACTGGGAAATTTCCACAATGGAATAACAGTTCCCCGTTTGAATTTTCTGGGTGTCGAATGGTAATATCCGCAAAGAATGTTGGTACAGTATTTAAAGTTGCTGCTTGCACTATAATTGAAGTTATTGCACCATGGATATCTGTTTCACACGTAACTGGAATTTGTTCATCGGTAAGGATCGCATTGGCAAGACATGGCATAATTCCAATAATATCTTGTAATGTAGACCAGCATTGTATCGCAATTGCCGAACAGCCTGTCTCATCGGCATATTGCTTCATCGCCACTTTTAGTGATGCAATACGATAAACACTCTCTTCATCAACCGAACTCCAGTCTAGCGTTTCTTTAATATAGTTCACCGCTTGCTCTAATTCTTCACTTCGTTCTTTTTCAACCTTTAATGTTTTCTGTTTAATTTGATCAAGGGTTATTGGATATATCTGAATTCCAAACTTTTCTAATAGCTCCCCTTCGTTACAAATAACAGACCAGAAATCAGAAGGTCTAGTTGAAATTTGGAGTATTCTCAGTTGTTTAAATTGCTTTACAACATTTGCTGCTCCAATAAAGTTTTTAAATCCTCTTTCGAAAACTTTAGAGTCTACTGCACTGTTCGTTATGTAAGTGAACGGTACATTAAACCTGCGAAGTACCTTACCAGTAGCAAAGATTCCACACTGTGTATCCCTTAATCGCATTCCATTTTCTAGTGGCGCTTCATCTCTAGGACCCCAAATTAATATAGGTTTATCAATCGCTTTCGCTATCTTTGCAACAAGATCCTCCGTACCAAAATTACAATGTGGAAAAAAAACTGCGTCTACCCCTTCTGTTTTAAACCTGTTTACTATTTCCACTTCATCTGAACGGTCGTACAAGAGCCCTTCCTCATTAATTCCTTCTAAATCAACAATTTCTATATTTAACCCAAAACTTTTGATTTTCTCTATGATTAACTCTTTATGCTTATAAGCGTCCTCTTTACTAAATACAAATCTCCTCGTTGGCGCAAAGCCTAATTTCAGCTTATCCATTTCACTCCCCCTACTAATCTCTCACTAAATATTTTTATAAACTACAACTAAAAATAATTAAAAAAATTAATTCCCCCCCGCTTTACAGGAGTAAATCTTGAGTTAACTTTAACACCTTTAATAAACCCAGGTCAATGGATTTATATAAAGTTTATAAAAAAATATAAAATGAAAGTGTTTTCTTTTAGTTCGATTTAGTTGATAGAACTAAACTAAAACCATTTAATTTAGACGGTTCTTCTTAACAAACCCTTCATAAACCTTAATTTCCAATTAGATTGACATAACTAAACTTTATAACTAAACTAATATTACAGATATCTTTTTTGGTAAATAAACTTTTAAATTTATGAAGGCGGTTGATATAAATGAAAATAGATGATATTGCGAGGATTGCCTCAGTGTCCAAATCTGCAGTTTCATTGGCATTAAACGGAAAGCCTGGCGTTAGTCAGGAAACAAGAGAAAGAATATTAAAAATTGCAGAGGAGAACGGGTATACTCTAAAGCCACTTTCAAAGGGACAGAACAATAACCAGTCAAAGGTTTTCCGTTTTGTTGCATGCACTCATACCGGAATCATAACAGAACAATATCATTCCCAGTCCTTCTTTATGGAGTTAATCAATAATATAGATCAGTCATTGACATCGAAAGGATATTCATTAATCATTTCCTCCATTAATGTTGATTTCCTCGAGCAGGAAATCGTAAATCTAGAGAAGCAGCAACGCTCTTCCGGTATTATACTTCTTGGAACTAACTTAACTGAAGAACAAATCAAGACGGTTGCAGATACACAACCTAATCTAATTGTGCTAGATACTTGCTTCGAAACTTTAGATATCAACTTTATCCTTATGAATAATGTCTTTGGGGCTTATCAGGCAGGAGAATACCTTATAAAATTAGGACATAAAGAAATTGGTTATGTTGAATCTAGTTACAGTATGTACAATTTCGATATGAGGAAAAGAGGCTTTAAAAAAGCGATACTAGAAAATAACCTAACTATCAAACCTGAACATACATTCCAAATGTCACCTACCGATATCTCTGTACACGAAGGCTTTAAAGAATCTATTTTAGAATTAAAAGATAACTTACCTACTGCAATATTTTGCGAGTCTGACTATATGGCTATTAGTGTTATAAAATCACTTAACGAATTGAACATAAACGTTCCAGCTGATCTGTCTGTAATCGGTTTCGATAATATCGTTGAGTCTCAAATTGTAAGTCCTGAATTGACTACAATTCATGTAAAAAAAGACAAAATCGCCGCCCTTGCTGTAGAAAAGCTCATTAGAGAAATTGATAATAACGAAGATGATAAAATGAAGATTTTTATCGATACGGAGCTCGTCGAAAGAAAATCATGTATTAAAAAAGAAGAAAGCGTAATAGCTCGTTTAGATACAGATGTAGTCCTTTAAAATAATGTAATTATTAATTAAGTGGTTGCAGTTGTTTAATACCAAGACTGAGTGAAAAGGCGTAACAAGTAGTAATATTTACCCGTTACGCCTTTTCTATAAAAGAACTGATAGCCTATCCAAGATAACTGTTTTTAATACATTTAGTTATTTTGTCCTTATAGTTCAATTCATGACTTAGAATTTGCAGATTTTCAATTAGTGTACCATTACCCTTTCTTTGCTATCCGCCTTGGACTTCCAGAAGATACTAATATCCTTTTATTAGTACTTGTAAGTCTAGTCTCTTTTTAGTTTTATGATTTTTATGTTCTTCAGTACTTTCTACCTGTTTAGTTTCCTCCTTCCACTAGGGGATCAGCAGAAATAGACCATAAACCTCCTCGTCGCTGGTACTTTGTAAATTTCATTGTCATAATCTGTTCTCCTATACTTTCACTAACATTACTTGAAAGGAGGTGAGAAAGTGGCTACCTACAAAAAGTATCCTGTAAGAACTAACTCTAAAGGTTATAAGTGGATGTACCAAGTTGACCTTGGGACTGATCCAGCAACGGGCAAAAGATTACAAAAGTTAAAGAGAGGATTTTATACGAAAAAAGAGGCTGAAGCTGATTGCGCAAAATTAGTCAATCAATATAGCCGCGGTACCGTTGTCACACCAAAGAAACTAATGTTGCATGAGCTGATAGAAAAATGGATCCTTAGCAAAAAGAAGATTCGTGATGTTACCTTAAATAAGTATAAACGTCTTTTAAACAATCATATTATACCGGCTTTAGGTTATATCCAAGTCTCAAAATTAACTGACGAACACTTAAACCTCTTCTATGATCAACTAAAAACAGAAAAAAACCTCTCAAGTACAACCATCAATGATGTCCACAAACTGTGTAAACAAATCCTATCATATGCTGTTAAAAAGAAATTCATTGTTGAGAATGTTGCTAGTATCGTGGAAGCACCTCGTCTAAATAAGAAACAAATCCAAATTTGGGACTATGATGAGTGTAGAAAGTTTCTTGATCACGTTAAAGAGCATCGAGAATATGTAGCATTTCTATTAGCACTAACTACCGGAATGCGGCAAAGCGAGATCTTAGCATTAACCTGGAAACATGTATACTTTGAAAGAAATACAATCTCAGTTGACCAGACATTAGAAAGAGGCACGAGAGCACTAGATCCAAAGGTTAAATCAAAAAATAGTCAACGAAGCATCCGTGTTGATAATGAGACAATGTTAGAACTTAAGAAGCAAAAACGTAGAGTTACTAAAGAGAAGATGTTTTTAGGTGAAGAATATACTGATTTTGACTTAGTGATCCCTACAACAAAAGGAACACCTATTAACCAACGTAACCTGCTGCGAACATTTTACCGCTATATCAAAAAAGCTGGAGTTAGACAAATTGATTTTCATGATATGCGTCACACTCACGCATCGATGTTACTACAAAATGGGGCAAATCCCAAAGCTGTTTCCGAGAGACTTGGACATGATGTTAGAACTCTAATGGAGACATACGCCCACATCATGCCAAATATACAAGAAGAAATTGCAGCCGATTTCGGATCTACTTTTTATCAGAAAAAAACACCTAAAAAACGCAACGCAAAATAATGTGATCAAAATGTGATCAAAACCCTCCTCTCTCTCTTTCAAACACAAAAAAACACGCCTCTCAAAAACTGAGAAGGCGCGTCATTACTGACTTTCTTATAAATGACCCGTACTGGGTTCGAACCAGTGACCTCCACCCTGTCAAGGTGGCGCTCTCCCAGCTGAGCTAACGGATCAAGTTTAGTAATAATTCATAATGATAATTAATAATATACTTGATTACTAGGACAATGTCAATTTAAATTTGGCGCGCCTAGTAGGACTCGAACCTACAACGCAAGAACCGGAATCTTGAATGATATCCCTTTCACCATAGGCGCACAATTCATAAGCGACATATTTTAATATAACGGAAGAGAGAGCAAATGTCAAGCTTACTTGCTCTCTCTCTTCTATTACTTTGCTTCTGATGGACTGCCTTCTTCTAGCATTTTGTTGAAACGTTCACTGATATCTTCTTCCGTGTAGCCAGCTTCTCCTAAACGAGATGCGAGGTTTTTCGCCCATAATTCAAGACGTTGAGCCATTTTCGCATATTTCTTAGATTCAGACCCTTTTACTTGGTTGGCACGGCCTTCTGCATTAGACATCACATTCTCTACGATAAATAAGCTTTTCCAAACCATTTCTTCATCTAGAGTTTCATGAACTTCTCCTAATTCAGCTAAGACGTCACGGTAAAACTTACTAAATTCTTTAAATGAAATTTCCTCGTCCATATTTAAGTAAACTTGAATTTGATCATACAACGCTTGCATGTAATGCACTCTCCTTAATTAACTTATAAATCATTATAGCATATTTTTAAATCAATGTTAGTAATCAGAAAATTACTGACAAAAGAGAAAGAGCTTAAAGGACCTTACCTTTAAGCTCTTTCCAAGACAAATCTGTTTTATTCCTTGCAATAGTCATCAAATGCTTTTTCAAGCTTTTGAACAACTTGGATTGGTTCATGACCTTCAATTTCAAAACGCTCTACCATCGTTTTGATTTCACCATCTTTTAATAAAGCAAATGAAGGGGACGATGGAGCATAGCCTGTAAAGAATTCTCTTGCACGAGCAGTCGCTTCTTTGTCTTGTCCTGCAAAAACGGTAACAAATCGGTCTGGCTTTGTTTCATAATTTTTCATGTAAGCTGCAGCAGGACGAGCAATTCCGCCAGCACATCCGCAAACCGAATTAATCATAACTAACGTCGTTCCTTCTTTTTTTAGTACTTCATCAACCTCTTCAGGAGTTTGTAACTGTTCGTAACCTGCTTCCACCATTTCTTGGCGCGCAACCTTTACTACATCATTCATAAAGAAATTAAATTGTTGCATGGAGTCCTTCACCTCTTAAACGTATGTTACTCTTATTGTAACCCTTTCAGCTAATAAAACCAATTCTTTTGCATATAAAAAGAAAGATCAGCTCGTAAACTGATCTTTCTGCCTATTCTATTGAAGAGCTGTTTCTAGCACTTCAATATTTCTTCTCATTAAACTGAAATAATCATCACCATTTTCAACATCTTCTGCAATAAGGGCCTCTAGATTATGAAGGTAAAGAGCTTCTGCTCCTACTTCCTCTTTCACAACTTCAGCAACCTTCGCCGGGATATTTTGTTCAAACATGACATATTGTAATTCATACTCATTTGCTAATTCGATAATATCAAGCAATTGACGTTGTGATGGCTCATTCGTTGGTGAAATTCCCGCTATTCCAATTTGTTTCACACCATAACGTTCTTCCCAATATCCATAGCCTGCATGTGACACAAGGAATGTATCTTTTTCTGCACTTTCTACCATAGCTTGGAATTCAGCATCGATTGCTTCTAACTCAGCTTTCACATCTTCAAAATTCGCTTGAAATAATTCTTCTTGCTCTGGCAATAGCTCCACAAGGGCATTTTTAATATTCTCTGCAAGAGTAATAGAAAGAATTGGATCTAACCATACATGTGGATCTTCATCATGATCATGGTTATGATCGTGGTCATGACCGTCATGGTCATCATGACTGTGATCGTCATCTTCTTCATGCGCATGGTCATCATGGCTGTGATCGTGATCTTCTTCATGTGCATGGTCATCATGACTGTGATCATGATCTTCTTCATGCGCATGGTCATCGTGGCTATGATCGTCATCTTCTTCATGTGCATGATCATCATGGCTGTGATCGTCATCTTCTTCATGCGCATGGTCATCGTGGCTATGATCATAATCTAATAAATCAATACCTTCAGAGGCCTTGACAATGGCTACCTCTTCACCTTCTAATGTTTCAATTAATGCATCTGCAAAGCCTTCTAGCCCTGCACCGTTGTAAATAAATGCATCTCCTTCTGCCACACTAATCATCTCACGGGCAGTTGGTTCAAATGTATGCGCATCTGCTCCTACAGGGACTATATTTGTGACATTTACAAATTCGCCTCCTATTTTAGTAGCAAAATCTTCTAACGGAAAAATAGTCGTGTATAATTCCAATGTTTCTCCTTCTACTTCCTCAACTGGCTGTTCGTCTGTTGGCTGTTCTGCAGCTTCTTCATTAGCGCCACAAGCAGCTAAAAATGAAGATCCAATTAAAATGGATGCAAATAAGCCTGATAATTTCTTCATAACAATCCCCTTTCGTAACGATTACGTTTTATCACTGTTACAGATTATATCGGAATACTTACGATTTGTAAATATAAAATTACAAACAAAATAAACTTATCTTCAATCACCTTTTGAAGATAAGTTTATTACGTCTATTATGTTTGCTTTGTAAGATCTAAACGTTCTTTGTAGACATCATTTAATTTCTTGTAATGATCAAATAGTTTAGGCATGATGGTACGTAATTGTTCTTCATCACGCTTTTCAATCGCTGCATTAAAAGCATCGGTTAACTTTTTATGTTCATCGACCCACGTTTTATCGATCGCTTCTCCATTTTCAAGTTCGCCTTTTTGTTTCGCTTCCTTTAACTTTTTCTGTAACAAATCACGTTCTGATCGAATCTCTTTCCATTTTTCAATTTCATCTGGAGCATATTTTTCAGCAAGCAACTCATAGTAAAAATCTAAATGGACTTTCAACTCTTGATTCATTTCTTGCTGTTCATGCTGGCAACATTCCTGTTCAGGGTCTTCATTTGGTACTTCTGCTTGTACAGGTGCCAATGAGGTTATCGCGACGGAAGCAAGCAAGACAATTTGTGTAAGTAAAAACAACTGGTGAAAACGTTTCATGAATTGGTCACCCTTTCCTATCTGTTAGTTATAGAGTAACCAGCAGTCACCTTTTTCATGTAATACAAAAAGCTGTTAAGAAAAATGATTTTCTTAACAGCTTTGCCTTTAATAGATAGACGTTGTCTCTTTGCTCATATTTTCTAATATTTCTTTTACTCTTGCTAAGAACCGACCACACACGAGTCCATCTAATACTCGATGATCAAGTGAAAGACACAAATTAACCATACTGCGAATCGCAATCATATCACCAGCTTCGCTTTCCATAACAACAGGTCGTTTCACAATCGATTCTATTGAAAGAATCGCTGCTTGTGGGTGATTAATAATAGGTGTAGAAAGAATAGATCCAAATGAGCCTGTATTATTAACAGTAAATGTTCCACCTTGCATATCTGCTCCACTTAAAGTACCTGTTCGAACTTTATTAGCAAGGTTTTGAACTTCGCGACCAAGCCCTTTGATTGTCTTCTCATCAGCTTGATGAATAACAGGAACAAATAAGGCATCATCTGTTGCTACAGCAAGAGAGATATTAATATCTTTCTTTTGTATGATCTTATCTCCAGCCCACATCGAGTTCAACTGCGGAAATTCTTTTAAAGCTTCCACCGTCGCCTTAATAAAAAATGGAAGAAAGGTTAAATTAAACCCTTCTTTTTCTTTAAAGCTTTGCTTTACTTGATTTCGATAGTGAACGAGTTTTGTAACATCCACTTCTACAGTCATCCAAGCATGCGGGGCTTCGTGTTTACTTTTCACCATATTACTAGCAATTGCTTTTCGAACACCCGAAACAGGAATTTCAATATCTCCCTGCTTTGTCTGAACCAGTTCAGGCTCTTTTTTTACAGAAGGCGTTTGAGTAACCTCGTTTCGAGTTTTAGTATTAGCTACAGGGTCAGTAACTGAACTTACTTTTTTAACTCCACCATTGTCAATAATCTGTTGGAGGTCTTTGCGAGTAATACGACCACCTTTCCCAGATCCTGTTACTTGCTCAAGGTCAATATTATGTTCTTGGGACATACGTAACACTGCAGGTGAGTACCGACGTTTTTGTGATTGATCATTTGCAGGTTCACTAGCCGAACTTTGACTTTTTTCTTCACTTTCTTCTGCCAAAGTCTCACTCGTGCTAGTTTTCCCTTCCACCTCAATCGTACAAATAACCACTCCTACTTCAACCGTTTCGTCTTCTTTCACACGAAGTTCTTTAATGGTTCCTGAATACGAAGACGGTACTTCTGCGTTCACCTTATCTGTCATCACTTCAGCGATCGGATCATACTTATTAACAAATTGACCTGGTTGAACAAGCCATTTGCTAATCGTACCTTCCGTTACACTTTCCCCTAACTGAGGCATTGTCATTTCTGTTGCCACTTCATTCCCTCCTAGCAATTAAAATTCAGCTAGCTCCCGCATTGCTTTCTCAACCTTCTCTGGATTAATCATGAAGTATTTTTCCATCGTTGGTGCATAAGGCATAGCTGGCACATCTGGACCTGCTAAACGTTTGATCGGTGCGTCCAAATCAAATAGACAATGCTCAGCAATGATCGCTGCTACTTCCCCCATAATACTTCCTTCTTTATTATCTTCTGTTATAAGTAAGACTTTCCCTGTCTTACTCGCTGCTTCAATAATCGCATCTTGATCCAAAGGATAAACCGTACGTAAATCAAGAAGATGCACTCCAATGCCTTCCTTTTCCAAGCGCTCTGCTGCTTGCAAGGCAAAGTGTACACATAACCCATACGTAATGACGGTTATATCATCACCTTCCCGTTTCACATCTGCTTTGCCAATCGGAAGGGTATAATCCTCTTCTGGCACTTCCCCTTTGATTAAACGATAAGCACGTTTATGTTCAAAAAACAGAACGGGATCCGGATCACGTATAGCTGCTTTTAACAACCCTTTGACATCATAAGGTGTAGAAGGCATGACAATTTTCAAGCCCGGAACACTTGCAAATATTGCTTCTACAGATTGCGAGTGGTACAGAGCCCCATGAACCCCTCCACCATATGGGGCACGTATTGTAATGGGGCAACTCCAATCGTTATTAGAGCGATATCGTATTTTTGCTGCTTCTGAAATAATTTGATTTACAGCTGGCATAATAAAGTCAGCAAATTGCATTTCAGCAACAGGCTTCATTCCGTACATGGCAGCACCAATTCCGACACCGGCAATCGCGGATTCAGCTAAAGGAGTGTCAATTACTCGTTGCTCGCCGAATTGTTCGTAAAGTCCATTAGTAGCTCGAAATACACCGCCTCTAGCCCCAACATCTTCGCCTAATACAAAGACTTTCTCATCTCGTTCCATTTCCTCTCTTAACGCTTGCGTCACTGCTTCTATATATGAAATAACAGCCATCGTCTTATTCCCCCTTTCTATTCTTCAGCGTACGTATAAAGCATCGTACTTTCTGGGTCTGCATAAGGAGCTTGTTCTGCATATTCAGTAGCTTCATCAATAATTTCTGCTAGCTCTTTTTCGATACTTGTTGCAATTTTTTCCGTTAAGACGCCTACTTCTTTTAAGTAATTTGCAAAAGTAAAAATGGCATCTAATTTCTTCGCTTCTTCTACTTCCTCACGCGAGCGATAAGCCCGATCATCGTCATCACTTGAGTGAGGAGTTAACCGGTAAGACACCGTCTCAATCAAGGACGGTCCTTCACCCTTTCTAGCACGGTCTGCAGCTTGTTTCACGGCTTCAAATACAGCAAGAGGATCATTGCCGTCCACCGTTACTCCTGGCATTCCATATCCAATTGCACGATCTGAGACATTTTTACAAGCCAATTGTTTCTCAATAGGAACAGAAATCGCATATTTATTATTTTCACACATGAAAATAACTGGCAGCTTATGAACTCCAGCAAAGTTTGCACCTTCATGGAAATCACCTTGATTAGAAGAGCCTTCTCCAAAGGTAGTAAAGGTGACAAAATCCTTCCCTTCCATCCTACCCCCCAGAGCAATTCCTACTGCATGCGGGACTTGTGTTGTTACTGGGGATGATCCCGTTACGATACGGTTTTTCTTTTGCCCAAAGTGTCCTGGCATTTGTCGCCCACCTGAATTAGGGTCCTCTGCTTTTGCAAAGCCAGATAGCATAAGGTCCCGAGCTGTCATACCAAATGTAAGTACGACGCCCATATCACGGTAATAAGGTAAGATATAATCCTTATTGCGATCTAGAGCAAATGCTGCCCCCACTTGAGCCGCTTCTTGCCCTTGACAAGAGATTACAAACGGAATTTTCCCCGCACGATTTAAGAGCCACATTCGCTCATCAATTCTCCGAGCAAGAAGCATCGTTTTATACATTTCAAGAACGCTCTCGTCTGATAAGCCTAGTGCATGATGTCGATTTTCAGTCATCTTACTTCCTCCCTCAACAACTATTTAAGAATGTATAGCCAAACCTTCTACAGCTAAAGCAGCTTCCCCGATTACTTCGGACAACGTAGGATGTGGGTGAATCATTTCGGCTATTTCAAAATGAGCAGCATCTAGAACTTTAGCTAAAGCAGCTTCAGAGATTAAATCTGTTACATGCGGTCCAATCATATGAACCCCGAGGACATCTTGATTGCTATCATTAACGATGATTTTAGCAAAACCATCCGATTGCCCATACACCAACGCTTTCCCGACTGCTTTAAATGGGAATTTCCCTATTTTTATCTGGAAACCTTGTTCTGTCGCTTGTTTTTCGGTTAACCCTACACTGGCAATCTCAGGGGAACTATAAATGCATTTTGCAACCGTCTCATAATTAATAGCTTCTGGATTCTTTCCAGCTATATGATCGACAGCGACAATCCCTTCATGCGACGCAACATGAGCTAGCTGCAACCCACCGATCACATCACCGATAGCATACATATGAGATTCTTTCGTTTGATTAAATTCGTTCACAACAATAGCGCCATTCTCTACTTGTATATCCGTATTTTCTAAACCGATATCAGCTACATTGGCACTTCTCCCTACGGAAAGAAGCAGTTGATCAGCATGGTAGACATGTTGTTCTCCGTTGCGCTCAGCTTTAATACTCACGCCTTCGCCTTTTTCTAAGGATTCAGGTAACACTTTCGCGCCTGTTACTAATGTGATTCCTTTTTTCTTCATCAGCCTAGCAGCTTCTTTTGCGATATCCGCATCTTCAGTAGGAAGAATTTGGTTGCTATATTCAATAACCGTCACTTCAACACCAAAATCATTGAGCATGGACGCCCATTCTATTCCAATTACTCCACCGCCCACAATGATGATGGACTTAGGCAAAGATTCAAGAGTAAGAGCATGATCTGAAGTTAAAACATACTTGCCATCGGCACTAAGACCCGGCAACTCACGTGGAGAGGAACCTGTGGCAATGAGTACATATTGTGGAATAAGCATAGTATTTTCTTCACCATCATTATGTTCAATAGAAATCGTACCTGGTGTAGGTGAGAAAATAGACGGTCCAAGGATCCGACCTTTCCCCTCAAACACATCTATTTTCCCTTTTTTCAATAGTTGTTGGACACCACGATGAAGCTGTTCGACGATTGATTCTTTTCTTTCCTGTACTTTTGAAAAATCTAAACTTACATCCCCAGTTAGAACTCCAAAATCACTTGATCGTTTTGCTGTTGCGTATACTTCTGCACTCCTAAGAAGTGCTTTACTCGGGATACATCCTTTATGTAAACATGTACCTCCGAGTTTTTCTTTTTCTACTACTGCTACCTTCATTCCATGCTGGGCTGCGCGTATCGCGGCTACATATCCTCCTGTACCTGCACCCAAAATGACAAGATCATATTCTTCAGCCATCTACCGTTCCCCCTTGCTCTTTCACTCTACAATTGCTTCGAAATTTTATAAAAAGGGAAGATCACCCTTTTTATAAAATTTCTCTATCTTCGTGATAAAATATGTTGTCCGTTTTGTAAGAATTGACGTCTTGAGCGTCTCATTCGTTCAATGCGTTCTTCTGCCATTCGATCTGCGGCTTTAAATGTTGGAATTTGATCGCGTTTTGAGATATCCAACACCTTCTCAATGTTTTGATAAATTCCTTCTACTTTTTTTAGAGCGCGCTCACTGTTGTATCCATTTAGTTCATCAGCAACATTGATAACGCCACCTGCATTAATAACATAATCTGGTGCATAGACAATGCCCATTTCGTGTATAAGGCTTCCATGACGCTCTTCTTTTAACTGGTTATTGGCAGCTCCTGCAATGACCTTTGCCTTTAATTGCGGAATCGTATGATCGTTAATAATGGCTCCTAATGCACAAGGAGCAAAGATATCACACTCAACTCCATAAATTTCGTTCACCTCTACTGCCTTCGCGTTAAAGTCAGTAACTGCACGTTGTACAGCATCCTTATTAATATCAGTTACGATAAGAGAAGCTCCTTCTTCGTGAAGGTGTTTACAAAGGTTATAAGCAACATTCCCGACTCCTTGTACAGCTATTGTTTTCCCAGCTAAATCATCTGTACCAAACGCTTCTTTAGCAGCTGCCTTCATTCCTACATAAACGCCATATGCTGTTACAGGCGACGGATTTCCTGACGAACCAAAGGCCGGAGAAATTCCTGTCACATAATCTGTTTCTTCATATATAGTGTCCATATCTTGCACCGTTGTCCCAACATCTTCAGCTGTAATATAGCGCCCGTTTAAACCTTGAATGTACCGACCAAATGCACGAAACATCTCTTCATTTTTATCTTTTCGTGGATCACCAATAATGACGGTCTTCCCACCACCAAGATTCAAACCTGCCGCTGCATTTTTATAAGTCATTCCTTTTGCCAATCGTAATGCATCCTCAAACGCATCTGCTTCTGTATCATACATCCACATTCTTGTTCCTCCAAGTGCAGGTCCAAGTGTCGTATCATGTATCGCTATAATAGCCTTTAAGCCTGATAATTTATCTTGACAAACAACGACTTGTTCATAATCATAATTTTCCATATAAGAGAATAATTCCATGATGTTTTGTAGCCTCCTTGATTATGTCATCCTTTGATGACACCTTTGCTATCCTCTTTTGCAAAATTCATGCCACAAAAGTAAATTACTTCAATCCTTTTCTAGTCTTCACAAAACGATCACAATCCAAAAACAAACGTGCAATTTTTTTCATAGCCATGCAAGATTTTGCATGCACTTTTATGCAATGTGGTATTTTTCCATTTTATAATAAAGAGATCGTATCGATATTCCCAATGCCTTTGCTGTTTTTGTCCTGTTACCTTCAAAACGTTTTAATGTATCTATGATAACTGACTTCTCGTACTCATTAAGCAAATGCTGAAGATCTCTTTTATCTTCATTTATTAATTCACTTTTTTTATTCGTGTCTTCTACTAATTGACTTGTTGAAGTAAGAGCGGGAAGATGATAGCGCTCCACTTGTCGGCTAGCTGGTTCCATATAAATCATCGTTCGAGCCAAAACGTTTTCTAACTCTCGAACGTTTCCTGGCCATTGATAGTTAGTCAAATACTCTATAGCTTCGGTAGAAATCGCTTGAATATACCTGCCGTAATCTTTATTTAATTTCTGAATCAAATGAATAGCAAGTAGCTCTAAGTCATTCATCCTTTCACGTAATGGGGGAATAGATATCGGGAATTTATTTAACCGATAATAAAGATCTTCACGAAATCGCTGTTCTGCTATTGCCTTTTCTAAATTTACATTAGTTGCAGCAATAATTCTCACATCAATCGATATCGGTTTTGTCCCTCCAACCCTCACGATTTCTTGTTCTTGAAGAACTCGTAATAACTTAGCTTGCATCGAACTAGATAACTCACCTAGCTCATCAAGAAAAATGCTCCCCTTATGTGCTTCTTCAAATAACCCTCTTTTCCCTCCACGTTTCGCTCCTGAAAAGGCACCTTCTTCATAACCGAATAATTCACTTTCTAACAATTGTTCAGATAAGGCTGCACAATTCACACGAATAAATGAATCGTTTTTCCGATTGCTTTCATTATGTATGGCATGAGCAAACAGCTCTTTCCCTGTACCTGATTCTCCTCTCAAAAGAATAGTCGCAGGTGTGGATGCTGCTAACTTCGCTTGTTCAATTGCCACTTTCATTTCAGTAGAGGTTCCAATGATCTCATTAAACGAATACTTGGCCTCAAGAGTTTGAATTCTTTTCTTTGCTTTTTCAAGCTGACCATGTAAGGACTTTAATTCCGAAACGTCATGAATGACCCCAACACTTCCTCTTTTCTTTCCATCAACGATTATAGGAGCTACATTCACGATAACGTCCTTTTTCGTTGGACCAACCTTTAACGAGACGCCTCTTACTGGTTTACCCGTTTCAAGCACTTGTAAATGCATGCTCTCGCCTTCTGAAATATCAGCTGTTGCCGGTTGCCCTATAACATCCTCAGGTTGCAAACCTGTTAAGCGGGTGTAAGCTGGATTTGTCATTAGTCCGATGCCATTCTCATCAACAACGGAGATGGCATCAGCTGATGATTGAATAATGGCCTCGAGCATCGTTTGAATACTTTTTAAGTTCGTTACCTGATCGGCCATATCAACAATATCTGTTATATCTTTAAATACAGCTAACGCTCCAATGCAACGACCTTCCTCAATCATCGGTACTCTTGTTGTAATCACAGTTGCCCCGTTTTTCAGTTGCTGCTTACGGTTATGTTCTGCTTGTTGGGTTTTCATCACACGTGGAAGACCACTTGATTGCATTATCTCAAGTAGAGGCCTGCCAATAGCTTCTTGAGCTTTTGTTCCAGAAATTCGTTCAGCCGCTTCGTTAAATATAAGAATTTGCTCATCTGTATTGATAGCAATCATTCCATCGTGAGTTGAGTTTAATATTGTTTCTTGAATGGACATTTGCTCATTTAGCGTAATGATAAGTTGGTCCTTTTCCTTCAATAACGTATAGAAGAGACGGGCAAGTTGAGAAGGAACAATCATAGTGTCTGGTTGGACTGTTCGTCTAAGTTCTGTTACAACACCCGGATCTCCCGTAGATTCAAAAATAAAGTCTACCTTTTCATTCTGCAAGTCTCTCCAATTAGACCCCGTCTTTACATGGTGTTTCTTTGCTTCAAAAATACCGGGAGCCGCTGAACGAATATCATACACGGCAACAACATAAATGTGTTCCATATTCATAAGCATACGAAACAACGCCGTTCCACCTTGTCCAGCACCAATGATAACCGCTCGTTTCATCACGACTCCTCCTTTTTATGACTTGGTCTTAACTTCTACTATTAATTATCTCCCTTAACTATTACGCAAATGACACAAAAATGCAACTACTAACATGTACACTTTCAAGTTTTTTCGTTAAGATAGAAGTATGAGTTTATTATGAAAGAGGAATGTTCATGGGACGTTTTATTGCGTTAATGATATTAGTTATACCTGGTGTTATTGCTGGTTATGGTATTAAATTAATGCGAGATACCATTTTTCAAATAGTGAATAGCCCATTTCCCAATTTGTCGTTACAATTTCTCATAGGGCTGCTTTTGTTCTTTGCTGGATTAAGCTTTATCGGAGGCTTCATCTTTTACCGCGACCGCAAAAACGGGAAAATCGCACCACGATTTCAAAAGAAGTAAAAATCTTGTAAAGCATCGTAGGGTGACTCTATGTAAGAGTCACCCTCCTTGTTGTTTCTTCATAATTCCAATTTGATCAATCATACGCAAAAATTTCGAGCTATCAACAATTTTAGAAAATGAATATCTTTCAGCAATAAGCACAAAAAGCGCTGACAGACAAAGTAAAACAACCTGCATTCCTA
The DNA here is from genome assembly GCF_032335535.1 of Alkalihalobacillus sp. MEB130. Classification (NCBI taxonomy): domain Bacteria; kingdom Bacillati; phylum Bacillota; class Bacilli; order Caryophanales; family Bacillaceae; genus Alkalihalobacillus; species Alkalihalobacillus sp. MEB130. The sequence goes on along the minus strand of NZ_JAOANA010000026.1, from coordinate 37,730 downwards.
ATGGCAAATGATACACCGAAAAAACCGCCATAATTGCACCTACAAGTGTTGCCCCATTATCGCCAAGCATCGCCTTTTTATATCCTTCTAACACATACCAAATATAAAACGCAGCTAAAAGCATCAGGATAAACCGAAACGAAGGCAGAGGATTAACAAGTAGCGTCACTAATACAAATGAAAATGTTACTTTCCAGACCCGTAGCGGCCGTGTATCAAATAAATTCATAACATGAGGCAGTCCTACACATAAAGAGAAAGCTATAAATGCTACTAGGAGAGAAAATGGAAAGGCTCCTGTTACAAACAACACAGAAAAGATAATCGTTCCTACTGCTTTTACTAAACCAGTTGTGATCGTTTTTTTGTGTAGAGCATAACCAACATGCCCCCTTAACCCTTTTGGATATGGTTTTCCCCATATATCATCAATGAGCCCTAATATCCAGATCGAAGTAATGAATAAAAAGGATAGAAGCGAAAATGACTGTAATCCAGTAGAAAGAGCATAAAAGTAACCATAACTATAAATAATGACGATACCTAAACTATATGGAACAAACTTATTTTCAAAGTTGTAGGCACCGAGCTTCATTGTTTGGAATGCGATCATACTTAAATAAGCAATGATTGGCATAGAAACAAAGAAAGCGATCATGATTGAACCCCTCTAAGTTGTCTTTCAATATCAACCCATTGTTTTAAGCGATGATAAAATCCTTTCACATCTCGTCCCATTTCGCGATGCTTCATCGTTGTTGGAATTTCTAGACAAGTTGCTCCCGCTTTCAATAAATCAATGGTCATTTGTGTCTCAACTCCAAATCCGTGGTACGTTTTTGTAAGCAAGACTGGAAGCCACTTTCTATGAAAAGCTCGTTGCCCTGATAAAGGGGCTTCTAGTTTGACACCCGTCTTCTTATAAACAATGGATTGTACCCGCCTTTTTACAACACCCATCCCAGATTTTTTTCCAGGATTGATTATCGAAATAGTCATATCTACTTCTCCATTTTGAATTGGCTGAAGAAGGGAAAAAGCTTCACTTGCGGACTCTTCAAGATCTGCATCCAGACAGACGATGTACGTCCCTCTAGCTTCTTTCCAACCTTGTTGAATGGCATATCCTTTTCCGCGATTCGTTGGATAGGAGACCACTTTATCAGCATGTTTCTCCGCTATTTCCTTCGTACCGTCACTACTTCCATCATCAACAACAATTATTTCACTCTGCTTCTCGTTGTTAGCCTTGAGCGCAAGTAATGTATTTTCAATTGTTTTCTCTTCATTAAAGGCCGCAATGACAAATGATGTTTCAATCATGACGTAGTACCTCCTTCTTTCTCCACCCTCCAAAGCGTTCTGATACAAGTTGTTGAATGGTTTCGAGCAACGAAGGTTTTAACGAATTTTGTCGTTGCCCATGTATAGAGAAGATAGATGAATGCGCAAGCTGATGGATTCCTTTTAAGTCTGTAATCTTATCCCCGGCTTGAATTCGGCATAGCCAAGTCGACCCCATTCCCGCTCGACCCTTTTCAAGAAATTCGGTCATTCCTATTCTACAACCTATTAAATAAAGTCGACTTGCTCCTGACCAATAAGTCGCAGTTATCGCCACGTCTTCACTTGTTCCTACGAAGCGTATGGTTTCAACGATTAAGCCCATATTCTCTAGCCGTTCTTTCCCCGGCGAAGTCCCATTGGGATGTTCATGACAAATTAACTGTGCACCGCAATAGACGGCTTGTTCACTTATTGAATCCATATCACCTATTATATAGTCAGGAATAATTTTATGTTTCAACAGTCCATCTGCTGCACCATCTACTGCAACTATGACCGTTCCTTTTCTCATCAATGCGTGGCGAACAGCCTTGATATCTTTTTCATAATGCGTATTTCTTGCTACAATGAATACTTCCTTCTTATCGATCGCAGCAAAGGATAAAGGAATATCAGGGATCTGTTGGAACCACCCACACTCTTTTTCGGCATAACGTAAAGTATTACGAACGAATTTATCATATTGCGCAGAGTAATTCGTTTGAGCTTGGTTTGTTTTTTCCTCAATCATTCCCTTCGTATACGGAAGCAATGTTGCTACAAATATCGGTTCAAAATCTTTATTATCTACATATAATTCATCTTGAAAAATAATCGCTTCTTCACCTTGATATGGTTTCTCCTGTTTAGCAGAAGAAATCACATCAAAGACTGGAATTCCAGCTTGAAGAAGAGTATTTACATGTTGTTGTGGATAACTGCCTGTCATGGATGCTCTTCCGTTGACGACCGCTTTTACCTGTGCATTTATCAAGCCATCGACCGCAACTCCATCAAGATCCTCATGCCAGAGAAAAACAATACTTCTCTTTGGCAAAAAATGTAGCAATTTTTTCGTTTGTTCATGCTCATAGATAGGTCCTTTTATTAGATTCATCATTTGAAAACCCTCTTTGCACCGTTTGGTCATAATATGAGCAATTTTTACGATTTTATTTATCTTTTCAATGCATTCCCTTTCTTAGTCTTTTATGTTATAAAACGAAAAAAGCACTCCCTATAGTCGGAATGCTACCATCGCCCTTTTTCTTTTCCTTTTTTCCATAAACGAAAAATGACTAACACTACAATTAACTTTACAGCCATTGCCAATCCGACCGTGAATACGGCTGTTACTTTACTACTGAACAAAGGATCCCTCCTCTCCTATCTATTTATTACTATATAGATAGTGGAAACCCTTTTATTTTTTAAGAATATTACTTTTTCACTTTATTTCCCACAAAAAAAACACTTCATTTTGAAGTGTTTTTCCTTAATCATCTTCTTGCTGTTTCTTTCAAGAAACTTTGTGCTCAATTCTTAGTTTGTCAGCCACCATCGCAATAAACTCACTGTTAGTTGGTTTCGCTTTAGAATGACTAACTGTATATCCGAATAAGCTAGAAATAGAATCAATATTACCGCGACTCCATGCAACTTCAATCGCATGACGAATCGCACGTTCTACTCGGCTCGAAGTAGTATTAAATTTCTTTGCAATATCTGGATAAAGAACTTTTGTAATAGACCCTAATAATTCGATGTCATTATATACCATTGTAATGGCTTCACGAAGGTACATATACCCTTTAATATGAGCAGGGACACCAATTTCATGAATAATACTAGTGATACTCGCATCTAAATTAAAGCTTTGAGGTTCTACTGATCTAGCCGAATTATTCGAGATAAATGAGCTCGTCGGCGCTTGTTGAATGAAGGACCTTGATTGACCACTAATTTCCCGGATATTTGAGATTAACACTTCCATATCAAATGGTTTTAATACATAATACGCTGCTCCTAGATCAACCGCTTTTTTCGTCACATCTTCTTGACCAAATGCTGTTAACATAATAATGTTCGGCTTTTTCTTTAGATTTAATTTGTGAATTCTTTCTAATACCGCCAAACCATCTAAATGAGGCATAATAATATCTAATATCAACACGTCTGGTTCTTTATCCTCAATCAAACTTAAGCATTCCTGGCCATTATATGCTGTCCCCACAACCTCTAAATCATTCTGAGCTGATATGTATTCATTGAGTAGATTAACTAACTCACGATTATCATCCGCAATACAAACTTTAACTTTTTGCACAATAATGCCTCCTCTGTCCTTTTTTTTGTCATAAATTAACGTTTTCGACAACGAATTTTAATTCCCTTTATTTTTTTTTATTTTAATTAGATTTTTTTAGATTTTCTTATCTTTCCTTCACTATACTACGTTTTTCGACCTCATTCGAACGTTGACAAAACTTTTTTATCCTCTTTGTCGAATTTTCTTTACTCTTTAATCATATCACAAAAATTAGAAATGAAAAGAAGCCAAAACGAATTAACTCGCTTTGGCTCCCTGTGTATTTGAAAAATGATCCGTTACTCCCGCTTCTTCTAACATCCAACTTATGTGACATCCATATCCACTCGTTGGATCATTAACGAAGACGTGTGTAACAGCACCAATGATTTTGCCATCTTGAATAATTGGACTTCCACTCATTCCTTGTACGATCCCACCTGTAGCTTCTAGTAGCTTAGGGTCCGTTACTTTGATAACCATGCCTTTTGTTGCTGGTTGCTTCTGAGGAACCGAACTTACGATTTCAATATCGTATTCTTCTACCTCTTCCCCTTCTACAACCGTTAATATTTTGGCAGGGCCCTCTTTTACATGAGTCGAATGAGCAATTGGCATTTTCTTATCATGAATTTCATTTTTTAAATTTGCTTCTTTTAACGTTCCAAATATCCCAAAGGAACTATTTTTTTCAATTGTACCTAAAACGTCTCGTTGATCAGATAAACTTGCTAATTTTTCACCAGGATCTCCATTGCTTCCCTTTTCAATAGATGTGACAGAAGAACGGATAATCTGTCCATCATGAACAACAATTGGTTTTTGTGTATCTACATCTGAAATAACATGACCCAATGCCCCATATTTCTTTGATTCTGGATCATAAAAGGTTAAGGTTCCTACTCCGGCTGCTGAGTCACGTATATAAAGACCCATCCGGTAAGAATGTTCTCCTTTTGCCTTAATTGGCGTTAACTCTTTATTAAGCGTTTGTTGATCTCGCTTAATTTCAAGTTTCAATGAATTACCTTTTTCTCCTGCTGATTGGACGTATTCTCCAACCTGACTCATACGTTGAATCTCATGATCATCAATTTTGGTGATCATATCTCCTACCTCAATACCGGCAATTTCACCAGGAGATGTGTTTCCATCATCACCTTCAATTAAATGATGACCCACAACAAGAACTCCTTCGGTATTCAGTTTTACACCAATTGATTGACCGCCAGGAATAACTTCCGTTTTTGGTAAAACATTTACATCGATACTTTTTACAGGAAAACCTGCGACCTCTACCGATGCATGATTCGTAATTTCTGTTTCACTTGCTCCACTCATTTGAAAAGTAAGTGCTGATGGCGCAGTAGTTGCAGTTATAGCTTTTAGTGATTTGGTTGCATCCACTATTGGTGTCATTTCCCCTTCATAAACAGTCATAGCTGTGGGAATCTTAACCCATTCACGTACACCATCCGAAAAACCTAAACTTACGACAAATAGTAAAACAAGAATACCCAATGTTTTTCTTACTGCATCGCCTCTCACTCACTTCACTCTCCTAGCTCCTTGCCCACACCTCCGTTACTGGCTGTACTATTAATGTTGCCTTAGAGTTGTACATTTATAACTGGAACAAAAAGAAAAAAGCTATCCTTTTTTGGCTAGCTTTTCATGCAGGCTGTTTGAGCGATTCAGCAAGTTCTAAGAGCTCTTTTGCGTGTTCTCTCGTCAACTCTGTAACCTCTACACCAGAAATCATACGTGCAATTTCGTTTATTTTTTCTTCTGTTGTTAATGCCTTAACAGAAGTTTTTACACGATCATTCTCTTCTTGTTTTTGAATATAGAGATGAGAATCAGCCATTGCAGCAACTTGAGGCAAGTGTGTAATGCAAAGCACTTGCGAACCTATCGAAATGGCATGTATCTTCTCGGCAATGGCTTGAGCAACACGACCGCTTACACCGGTATCAACTTCATCAAAAATAACAGCTGTAACCCCTTGTTCATTTGAGAAAATTGATTTAATGGCGAGCATGATCCGCGAAATCTCTCCTCCAGAAGCTACCTTCGAAAGAGGTTTCATCGGTTCTCCAGGGTTTGTCGATAAATAAAATTCAACTGCATCCATTCCGTCTTGGCTAAAAGGAACCTTTTTTCCATCAATAACGGGAGATAGTTTACTTGCAGGCTTTTCCATCACTCGTACATCAAAAATCGTTTTCTCCATATATAACGATCGTAATTGCTCATGAATGGAATTTGTTAACTCTAAAGCCGCTTGTTTTCGAATATTGCTTAATGCTTTTGCTTCCACTAATAAGTCTTGCCACAAACCATCGAGTTCATTTTGCAACTTGGATATTCGATCATCTTTATGAATGATGGAGTCTAATTCCTCTTCCACTTTCGAAGAATAAATCAAAATATCATCCACTGTTTCTCCATATTTTCGTTTTAAACGCTGGATCTCATGCAGTCGTCCTTCAATAAATTCAAGGCGATTCGGATCAAATTCAATCTGTTCGACTCGATCTCGTAAAGCGTAAGCCGCTTCTTCTAATAAGTAATAGCTGTTACTAACAGATTCAAATACGTCTTTGAGCTCTTGATCAATAGAAAGAGCTTCTTCCAGATGGGATACAGCATGATTGATAAAATCAAGGCCTTTCCCCTCTCCATATAAGCTCAAATAACTATCCTGCAAAAGAGAGTATAATTTTTCACTATGAGCAAGCTTATGTCTTTCATTCATCAATTGAACGTCTTCTTCTGGCTTTAATCCTGCTTGTTCGATTTCTTCTAATTGATATTGATATAAATCCACTTTTTGAGCGAGTTCTTGTTCATTTTCACTCAATGAAAGAACTTGTTTTTGAAGATGCTGTGCTTGTTGAAATAACGTCTGGTATTCCTTAAACGTATCTCCAAGCTTCTTAAAGGCAAATCCATCCAACATAGAAATATGCTCTTCTGCTTGCATCAGGCTTTGATGTTCGTGCTGACCATGAATATCGACAAGTGCTTGTCCAATCTCACGTAAAATCGCCAAAGTAACCAACTTTCCATTTATTCTGCAAATGCTTTTACCTTGTGATGTAATATTTCTTCTTAAAATAAACATAGAATCCTGTGCATCAATGCCAAACTCCATTGCTTTTGTAATGATCGGATGGTCATCTTCCACTATAAATAAACCTTCAATTTCCGCTCGTTTTTCACCATGTCTTACATATTCGGCAGATCCACGGCCGCCAAGTAGGAGCCCAATTGCATCAATAATAATCGATTTCCCAGCCCCTGTCTCTCCCGTCAATACGGTTAAACCTTTTTCAAATTGTACAGTTAATTCATCTATTATGGCAAAATGTCGAATAGATAATTCGATTAACATTTCACGATCCCACCCTTATAACATATCTAAAAATCGTTGAGTTACTTCTGGTCCGTCTTCTTTGTTCTTACATATGATTAAAATGGTATCGTCCCCACAAATCGTTCCCATGACCTCAGTCCAATCTAAATTATCAATCAAAGCACCAATCGAATTGGCGTTACCCGGTAGAGTTTTCATCACAATAAGATTATCTGACCTGTCAATACTAACAAAGCTATCCATTAAAGCACGCTTTAACTTTTGTAATGGATTAAACCTTTGGTCAGCTGGTAAGCTGTATTTATAACGTCCATCCAACATTGGTACTTTAACAAGATGAAGTTCTTTAATATCTCTAGATACAGTAGCTTGCGTAACATTATAGCCCTCTGTACGCAGCTGTTCCACTAAATCATCTTGAGTTTCAATCTCATTATTCACAATGATATCTCTAATCTTAATATGTCTTTGTCCTTTATTCATCTTTATCACCTATTTCTACACTGTCTCATATCTTCATTATCTACGTAATGTAGCAACAATACAACATTTGTATCGACAATTTCTTTCAAAAAAAATAATTTGTGCCCTTATTTCATACAAATTAGTGAATAAATAATCATTTTCTTTAATCTTTAATAAAAGTGAGAGGTCAGATGCCGCTCCCGGGATGGGGGGCACGCTTTCCGCAGGCGGGCGTTGAACTAACCGGCACGCCGGTGGATTTCAACCTGCCCTATCCTCCTGCAGGAGTCGGCCTCTCCATCCCGTCCGCTAAATGTTACTTCCTATCAAAAACACAAAAAAAATCGCTCAATACTTTAGAATAGAGTTATCACACAACATACTAAAGAGAAACGATTTTTATACGTAACCAAAAAAATAAAGATAACATAAACAACTTTGTTCCTTATAGATTATACCAATTTATCAGATTGTACATGAGGCCAATTAATTGGTTAACTAACCTGCCTTAAAAAGATGAAAACCTGGAGACAAATCCTATGTCTCCAGGTTTCTTCTTTTAAGAGGGCGCGTGTGAGACGCCTCCGAATTATTCTTCAAGTTTTGCTTTTAATGATTCATGCGCCTCTGCCACTACATCACGTACGGCTATTGATTCATTTACGGAACCATTATCGCCGAGATATTGTAGATGCATTAAAAATTCGATGTTTCCTTCTCCTCCTTTGATAGGAGAATAACTTAGTCCAGAGACAACATATCCTTCTCTTGATGAAAATTCAATGATTTGATTCAATACGTCTTCATGAACAGATTTATCACGTACAATTCCTTTTTTTCCAACCTGTTCTCTCCCTGCTTCAAACTGCGGTTTTACTAATGCAACTACTTCACCGTTTGGAACAAGAATCGTTTTTAAAACAGGCAAAATGAGCTTTAAAGATATGAAGGACACATCAATGGTGGCAAATTGTGGTAAGCCTTCATGAAGATCTTCTGGCTTAACATACCGAAAGTTCGTTCGTTCCATTACAGTTACTCGCTCATCTTGTCTGAGCTTCCAAGCGAGTTGATTGTATCCAACATCTAAAGCATATACAGATTTAGCGCCGTTTTGAAGAGAGCAATCCGTAAATCCGCCTGTTGATGCCCCTATATCTAACACGATCTTATCTGCTAAATTAAGATTGAACTGTTCAATTGCTTTTTCAAGCTTTAAGCCACCTCGACTGACATAAGGAAGTGGGTTCCCTTTTACCTCAAGGGGCGTGTCACGATCAATTTTTACACCTGGCTTATCCATTCTCTCCGTTCCAGAGTAGACAAGCCCAGCCATAATCGAGCGCTTCGCTTTTTCTCTTGTTTCCATTAACCCACGTTCAACGAGCAACACATCTATTCTTTCTTTCTTAGTCAATATGGTTACGCCCTTTGCTTTTTTTTCGGTAGCATCGTTAGTAATTGATCTGATACATTCGCAGAAGTTAGGCCAATTTCCTCCAAAAGCTCCGAAACGCTTCCATGTTCGATGAATTCATCCGGAATTCCCATTCGTTTCACTTCAACGTTATGATAGCCATTATCATGGAAAAACTCTAAAACCGCACTTCCAAAACCAGCTTGAAGTGCTGCTTCTTCTAGCGTTAAAATAGGTACTTTCATTTGAGCTATTTCATGCAAGAGCTTTTCATCAAGCGGTTTTGCAGAATTGGCATTCACCACTTTTACGGATAAACCTTGTTTTGTTATTTGAGTTACCGCTTCTTCTGCTACCGGGATCATTGTCCCAAACGTGAGAATACAGGCGTCAGAACCTTCATGTAACGTTTCCCATTTACCAATCGGCAATTGTTTTAGTTCATCATCCATTTTAATTCCATATCCATTTCCACGTGGGTAACGAACTGCAATTGGACCGTCATCGTATTGGGTAGCCGTATAAATCATGTGTTGAAGTTCATTTTCATCTTTAGGCATTAAAATAGTCATATTAGGTAAGTGACGAAGATAAGCAATGTCAAACACCCCTTGATGGGTTTCGCCATCGGCACCAACAAGTCCAGCACGATCAATCGCAAAGATGACATTTAAATTTTGTCTGCAAATATCATGAACAACTTGGTCATAACCACGTTGCAAGAAGGTTGAATAGACTGCAAATACAGGCTTCATCCCTTGTGTAGCTAACCCACCAGCCATCGTTGTGGCGTGTTGTTCTGCAATCCCAACATCAAACATTCGCTTTGGAAACTCTTTTGCAAACACGTCGAGCTTAGTTCCACCTGGCATAGCGGCAGTAAGTGCGACAATTCGTTTGTCTTCGCGCGCAATCTTTTTAAGTGTTTCGGCAAACACTCCACTGTAACTAGGAGGTCCAGGTTTTTTTACAACTTCTCCAGACTCAATCTTATACGGGCCAAGTCCATGCCATGTCCCTTTCGCATCATTTTCAGCTGGTTCATATCCTTTGCCCTTTTTCGTTAAAACATGAACAAGAACAGGACCTTTTGTTTTCTTCGCATACTTAAGATTCTCAGCCAAATCATCAAGGTCATGTCCATCTACAGGTCCTAAATAAGTAAAGCCTAATTCTTCAAAGAAGATGCCTGATACAAGTAAGTACTTTAAGCTATCCTTTACACGTTCAGCGGTAGAAGCTAACTTTCCTCCAAAAGCAGGAATCTTCTTAATTAGTTGCTCCAATTCCTCTTTGGCCTTATGATACTTTCCGGCTGTTCGCAAACGTCCTAACACATTATGAAGCGCCCCTACATTCGGAGCAATTGACATCTCGTTATCATTTAATATAACTATTAAATCCGTTTGTTCATGCCCAATGTGATTTAATGCTTCAAGAGCCATTCCACCTGTTAATGCTCCATCTCCGATAATAGCAACGACATTATCATCTGTCCCTTTTAAATCTCTTGCTGTTGCCATTCCCATTGCGGCAGATAAAGAGGTTGAGCTATGTCCCGTTTCCCATACATCATGCTCACTTTCATTGCGTTTAGGGAATCCACATAAGCCTTTATATTGACGTAATTTATCAAATTGATCAGCACGACCTGTAAGAATTTTGTGAACATATGCCTGATGTCCTACGTCCCAAATAAATTTGTCCTTTGGACTATCAAAAAGATGGTGCAGGGCAAGCGTTAACTCGACCACTCCTAAATTCGGACCGAGGTGACCACCTGTTACTGACAATTTCCCAATTAGAAAATGTCTAATATCTTCTGCCAATTCTTCAAGTTCTTTTTTCGAATAATTTTTAAGGTCGTTTGGGTCTTTAAATTCCTCTAGTTTCATAAAGGAACCCCTCACTTTCGAGTCAGTTTTTCTTTTTCTTTGATTTTCCATTCGCTGAAAAAACTTTTATTTTCAGTTTTACCTCTAACAAATATAATAATCTACCCACTTGATAGATAATTGGAGTTGCATAATGAATCGCCAATGTCTTTCCGACTGCTTTTCCTCCTACTGTTAAAGCTGCAACCACACTCGTAAACAAAATAGAGATAGAAAATTGTTGAATCGATGTATCTCCATATCCTAATTGAAGAGATAGTTGTAAGACAACGTAGGCTGAGGCAGTCCCACTAATAATACCAGAAATATCACCAATAACATCATTACAGAAATTTGCAAATTTATCTGCATTTCTAGTGATTAACACAGCATGTTTTGCACCATGTAAACGTTCTGACGCCATTGCATGAAATGGTTTTTCGTCTGCTGCTGTAGCGGCTACCCCTATTGTATCAAAGAACACACCTAAAAAGACAATAATAAAGACAATCACCATACCGATTGCCCACGTTACTCCACTTAATATAAACGTAGAAATAACTGAAAAAATAGCCGCTAGCACAAGCGTGATAACGGCGATTCCCAAACTCCAATGTATTGATTTCTGAAGAGGTTTCATAATTATCTATCGATCACCTTTTTACAAAGTTCTATGTATAATAGAGTGGTCATTTAAAGAGTAAACTCTGTAGCTTAGGTCCAGTAGGATTTCCCAGTTCAGCTCCACTGCGTCGCCGCAAGAGGCGGTTTCCCTTTATACTGAACTTGACGTTGTCACCAAGCGTCAGACTGGATTACCACTTAGTCTACACTGCAATCCTCTTTAAATGTCAAAATGAACAGTCTAGGAGATTTCCTCAGCAGTTCCTTGCCATTCTTTTATCCTCTTTTGCAGAGTAGATTTCATATGGGTAAAGTCAATGCGTGTTGGCCGACACGTCTTGACCTCATTTCCATAATCCCCTCTCCCTCCACTCAAGGCAGGCTACGCTGCAGACAAGCTCCCTAGCTTGCCGTTGCAGGTTCATACCCTTTGCCCTAGTACCATACTCGTGCATGGACCGAACAAAAGGCCTCCACAGTAGGAGGGTCAACGCCCACATGCCTTTGTGGATCGCCCTACTACCTTTTCTCCCAGTTAAGACCCAAGGCTGGGCGCCTCAAGCCCAAACAAGGAGCTTCATCGATGTGCCCTTTGGCGGATTTTTAGCCCCGCCTTCAAGAATGGAGAACCGACTAGAATACTGCACCACTCATTTGTCAGGCTATTATAGCATGAGCTAATTACAAGCTCAATGGTAATGCTTTGAAATTAATGATCACGCTCTGCCACATAGTTTGTTAACGTTAAAAGTAATTCATGATTCATATCTACTCTATATAAGTATTCCTTTGCTTGTAACATATGCTCATTAAGCTTCATTTTTGCTCCGTCCAACCCTAATAGATTCGGGTACGTACTCTTATTATTGCCATCATCACTGCCAATCGGCTTACCTATTGTCTCTTGGTCTCCTTCGACATCAAGTATATCATCCTTTATTTGAAACATGAGACCAAGCTCTTTTGCAAACATACGAAGGTTACCTATATCACCTTCTGAAGCACCTGCAATAATAGCGCCCGAAACAATGGAAGCTGTTAGCAGATCCCCTGTTTTATGATGATGGATATATACAAGTTCTTCTAATGAAAGAGATTTATTTTCTCCCTCAATATCAGCAACCTGTCCACCTACCATTCCCTCTGGTCCTGCTGCTTTTGCTATTTCTTGGATTAATAATAGCTTTTGCTCAGCTGATACTTCAGCCTGTTCCATTTTTGCAACAAGTTCAAAGCTATATGTAAGTAAAGCATCTCCTGCCAATATGGCTAAGGCTTCTCCAAAAACTTTATGATTTGTTGGTTTTCCACGTCTCATATCATCATCATCCATCGCAGGTAAATCATCATGGATTAAAGAATATGTATGAATCATTTCCATTGCACAAGCTACATCTAAGCCTGATTCAATCCGTTTATCAAAACATTGAATTGTTGCTAATAGTAAAGCAGGTCTTATTCGCTTTCCGCCTGCCTCTAGAGAATAAATCATAGCTTCTGCCAGTCTTTCTGGTACGGATAATCGCTCAATATGTTGAGGTAGACGTGCCTCAACTTGACCTTTTATTTCTTTTAAGAAAGAAGTAAGCTCATGATTCACGTTTACTCATCCTCCTGAAAATGTAACAGCTCCAATTCCCCATCTTCATGAAGGATTTGATCCATTTGTTTTTCCACTTTTTCTAATTTTTCATGGCATTGCTTTGACAAGGCCATTCCATCTTGAAACATGGCAATCGCTTTTTCTAGAGGAACGTCCCCTTGTTCAAGCTTCTCTACAACTTGTTCCAATTCTTTCATTGCCTCTTCAAAAGTCAGTTCCGTTTTTTCTGTCATCTTTTCGTTCCTCCTATTCCATTTGATCTGTCTCTTCTACTACACAATGAATTTTTCCATCTTTCAATTGAATATCCAACTTGCTGCCAGCGGCAACCTGTTTTGTTGATTTTATTAATGAATTCTTTTCTTGATCGTAGACTAAGCTATAACCACGATCCATTAATCGTAAAGGACTTAGAAGATTTAATTCACCGATAGCTTTCTCAAAAGGAATTCGTTTGCTCTTAATTTGTTCGCGCATTGCCTTTATAAGAGAAACTTGCAGCTGATTGGTTTGTTCAGTTGCTTGTCTTACTCTTACTTGAGGATGAAGCATAGTTAATGTTTTGTCCAAATGTTGTAAGTGTTTACTAGGTTCAGTGATGGTTTGCGAGATCGATCGCTTAAGCCTCTCCATATATCCATCAAGTTGTTGCTCTTTTTGACGAATGAGTTGCTCAGGGTATCGGAAAGCATAGGAGCGTTTGAAACGCTCTAATTTAGCTTTTTCATCCAATACTCTGTCACTCATTACCTTCTTTAGCCTTCTTTTCATCATGGCTAGGTTTCTTTGCACTTCTTGATGATCCGGAACAGCAAGTTCGGCCGCTCCTGTAGGGGTAGGAGCGCGTAGATCGGCAACAAAATCACTAATTGTAAAATCTGTTTCGTGTCCCACCGCTGATATAATTGGTACTTGAGCTTGAGAAATGGCTCTTGCAACCCCTTCATCATTAAAGGCCCATAATTCTTCAATAGAGCCACCGCCACGCCCTACAATTAAACAATCAAAACATGCTGCAAGATCAGCTTGTTCAATAGCTCGCTTAATAGAATATGGAGCTTGGTCACCTTGAACTAAGACAGGCAGTAACGTAATTTGAGCAACAGGATAACGGCGCTTTAACGTAGTAATAATGTCTCGAATGGCAGCTCCTGTCGGAGACGTAATGACCGCAATACGTTCTGGAAAAAGCGGTATAGCCTTTTTTCTTTCTGGAGCAAACAACCCTTCTCTTTCCAGTTGAGCCTTTAGTTTCTCATAAGCTAAATACAAGCTCCCAATTCCGTCTGGTTGCATTTCTTTTGCGTAAAATTGATATTGGCCATAGGGCTCGTACACATTGACTTCGCCACGTAACAATACCTTCATTCCATTTTCTGGTTTGAAGGTCAAATATCTATTGTGACCAGCAAACATAACTGCTTGCATTCTTGATTTATCATCCTTAACTGTAAAATAAAGATGACCACGACTATGCAACTTTACATTCGAAAGTTCTCCTCTAAGCCAAACACTTTGCAGTCTTACATCTTCTTCCATCAATGACTTGATATAACGAGTCACCTCAGAGATCGTTAGCACATCTTTAGCCGTCATTTAAAAAACCTCTATGAACGCTTTCTTGCTGACAGAACCGTATTCTCTAACAGCATGGTAATCGTCATCGGGCCTACTCCACCTGGTACTGGCGTGATATAGGAAGCTTTGTCTTTCACACTATCAAAATCAACATCTCCTACAAGCTTTCCATCAACACGATTAATGCCTACATCCACTACGACGGCTCCTTCTTTCACGTCCTCAGCTCCAACAAATTCTGGTTTACCGATGGCTACAATTAGAATATCAGCTAGATTCGTTAGTTCGCGTAAGTTCTTCGTTCTAGAGTGCGTATATGTAACTGTTGCATTTTCATTTAATAACAGTTGTCCTACTGGTTTACCAACGATATTGCTTCGTCCCACAACAACAGCGTGTTTTCCAGCTATGTCAATTTCAGCTTCTTTTAACATTTCAACTACCCCAAAAGGCGTACAAGGTAGAAATGTATCTTCTCCTGTCATCATTTTTCCAATGTTAATAGGATGGAATCCGTCAACATCTTTGTTTGGAGCAATCTTTTCAATAACAGCTTGTTCAGAAATATGTTCAGGAATAGGAAGTTGAACTAAGATCCCATCAATAGATGAATCATGATTTAAGCGCTCGATTTCAGCCAAAAGTTCTTCTTCGGTAATAGTATTTGGTTTTTTTATAAGAACAGAATGAATTCCAGCTTGCTCACATGCTTTTTCTTTTGCACGTACATATGTTTGTGATGCTGGATCTTCTCCTACTAAAATAACCGCTAAACCCGGAACCACTTGTTTGGAAGCTAATTGTTCCACATCTTTTTTCAACTGTTCCCTTTTTTTAGACGCCAATTCTTTTCCATTTAACAATAATGCTGTCATGATCAAATTCTCTCCTTTTTATTCCTCTATTTATTTACGTTTTCCATTGCTTTTGATAGTACACCATTCACAAACTTTCCAGATTCTTCCCCACCGAACGCCTTAGCTAATTCAATTCCTTCATTCAACGTAACATTGACCGGAATGTCTTCAATAAATTTCATTTCGTAAATGCTCATACGCACAATTGCCCGATCAACGAGCCCCATACGATCAAGTGTCCACCCTTGTAAGCTAGAAGAGATAATCGGATCGATCGTATTTTTATGTTCTAGAGTTCCGTGAACGAGATCAAGCATAAATGAACTTGGAGTCTCGCCTTCATCGACTACACTCTCAATCGCAACATTTGCTTCACTCTCGGTTAAATCTATTTGATAGAGCGCCTGAGCTGCTCTAAGTCTTGCCACTCTTCGATTCATTAGTCAAACTCCTTCTGCACGTTTAATATGTTGATAATAGCATAACACGTAGTCCTAAAACAGAACAATTTATAAATAATTTGTTCACAATATTCGCTTTCCTTCAAAACTACCAGTTTTGAATCGTGTTGACTCTCTGCTAGCTAGTATAGCCAAAAAAGTTACAATTCAAAAAAAACAAAAAAGAAGGTGTTCCAATTCGTCAAATTTGACAGTTGGAACACCTTACGTACATATTAAACTTCTTCTTGTTCAGGTAATTCAGTTGATTCAAATTGTACTCCAACGACATGAACATTAATCGCTTGAAGTTCGATAGCTGTCATCGTTTGTAAAGCTTGTTTAATATTTTGTTGAATTAAATTAGCCACTTCAGGTACTGCCACACCATAAGTGATAACAACCGATACGTCAACAGTAATTCCATCCTCTGCTAACTCTACCTTTACACCTTTACCGTGGTTTTTTCTACCTAATCTTTCTGCCACGCCTGTTGCAAAATTCCCACGCATAGTGGCAACCCCATCCACTTCAGAAGCAGCAATTCCTGCTATTACTTCTATTACTTCAGGTGAAATTTCCACTTTGCCTAGTTCTGACTTTTGCTCCTCTAGTTCGAGAATATGATTTTCATTCATTTGATTTCCCTCCTATTTATTACGTATTTTTTTGAAATAAATACTTGTAAGAAATTGTTAGAGCTTTAATGACATCACATCGTAATGTTCAAGGAACTTTGTGTTAAAATCACCGGAAATAAATGTTTCATGGTTCAAAAGACGAAGGTGAAACGGAATCGTTGTCTCGACACCTTCCACTTCAAACTCTTCAAGAGCTCGTTTCATCTTTGCAATTGCCTCGGCACGTGTTGCACCGTGTGTGATTACTTTAGCAACCATAGAATCATAAAACGGAGAAATCATATAACCAGGGTATACCGCTGAGTCAACACGAACACCTAAGCCACCTGGTGCTAAGTAGTTTGTAATTCTTCCTGGAGACGGCATAAAATTCTTTGCTGGGTTCTCCGCATTTATTCTACACTCAATTGACCATCCTTGAAACGTTACATCTTCTTGTGTAAGTGTGAGTTTCTCATTGCTTGCTACTCGAATTTGTTCCTTTATCAAATCAACACCCGTGACCATTTCTGTAACAGGATGCTCTACTTGAATTCGAGTATTCATTTCCATAAAGTAAAATAGGTCATTATTGTGATCATAGATAAACTCAACCGTCCCAGCACCAGAGTACTCTACTGCTTTCGCGGCATTTACAGCAGCTTCTCCCATTGCTTTTCTTGTGTTTTCTGAAATAGCAGGTGAAGGTGTTTCTTCAAGAAGCTTTTGCAATCGACGCTGAATGCTGCAATCTCTTTCGCCTAAATGGATGACATTGCCATGGTTATCAGCTAAAACCTGAATTTCAACATGTCTGAAATCCTCGATGTATTTTTCAATGTACACACCTGGGTTTCCAAAGGCAGTTGCAGCCTCTTGTTGTGTAATATTCATTCCCTTCTTTAACTCATCAGGGGTTCTAGCTACACGAATTCCTTTTCCACCGCCGCCAGCTGTTGCTTTAATAATAACTGGATAGCCAATTTCTTCAGCTACGCTCAGACCAGCCTCAATGTTTTCAACAATCCCACTTGAACCTGGCACAATAGGAACTCCTGCTTTAGCCATTGTTTCTCTAGCAACATCCTTCGTTCCCATTTGATTAATGGCCCAAGGACTTGGACCTATAAACGTGATGTTACATGCTGCACATATTTCTGCAAAATCTGCGTTCTCCGCTAGAAAGCCATATCCAGGATGAATGGCATCTACTTCGGTTAATGTAGCTGCACTCATAATGTTAGTAACATTTAAGTAACTTTTACTTGAGAGTGTCGGGCCTATACAAATGGCTTCGTCTGCTAGTCTTACATGTAATGAATCTTTATCAGCTTCTGAATAAACGGCCACTGTTTCAATATCTAACTCTCTGCAAGCACGAATAATTCGAACTGCAATTTCCCCACGATTTGCAATTAAGACCTTTTTTATCATCGTATCTCTCCTATGTTAACCAAGCTCTACCACAAATAATGGTTGTCCATATTCTACAAGTTCACCGTTTTCAGCTAGAACTTCCGTAACTTTCCCTTTTACTTCAGCTTCAATTTCATTCATTAGTTTCATTGCTTCAACGATACAAACAACGGATTCTTCAGTAACTTTATCCCCTTGTTTTACGTATGGCGCAGAGTCTGGAGATGGCGCAGAGTAAAACGTTCCGACCATTGGTGAAGTGATTGTATGTACATTAGCATTTGTTGCAGTAGCAGGTTCTTTAGGTTCTACACTTGTTGGAGCTTCTTTCGCAGGCATTTTTGTTTCAACTGCAGCAGGTGCAGAAACAACTGGAGCTGCTTCTCTTGAAACCTCAACTACTTTTTCAACGGTTTGAACAGGAGCTTGTTGTTTTTTCAAAACAAGCTTTGTTCCTTCTTGTTCGAATTTAAGTTCATCTACATTAGATTGATCTAGCGCTTTAATTAATTCTTTTAACTCTTGAACTTTTAGCATGAAACATGCCTCCCTCTCTTTCCCTCATTAATTTGTTGCTTCGATAAGGGATATCTAATCATCGTAATATTTTAAGAATATAGCGTAATAGTATCTTCGACAAGTCGTTTTAAATCCCTTCCATCTCACAATGGTCTTAGAGATTTAGTGACATAAAAGGTTAATCAGACTTCAATCTAATTAACCTGATTTTTTATGCTTGTTCCTCTGACGCTTCTTCCACTTCGGCCTTCACTAAAGCATCCTTTTTATACTGACGGAAGACAGGAAATTCGGATAAGTTATCAGGTATCTTCCCGTTTTCAAGTAGAATAATTTTTACGATATTTTTGTTACGAGCCATATGAAATTTATCTCCATATTCATTCTCTTGTGTATATCGTTTTAAATTTTGATAGTCTTCTTCCTGAATAGAAACAGCATATGTATCTTCGTCACCTTCTTCAGGCACTTGTTCAAATCCAATTTCAAATTCAACAATTTGAATATTATCATTTTTAATATTTCTTGTTTGCTCTAGAACAGCTTTTGCTCCTTCTGTTAAATCATTCCATTCCATTACAATCGCTCCTTTTTTGTTACTTTGCGTATTATATCATAGACAAATAACTCGAAGCCATTGCTATATAAAAATATGTCCTTTTTCTGCGAAATGAAACCTTCTTACCACGTGATATATGAGGAGAAAATAGCAAAGCCGCCAAGAAGGCGGCTCTACATTTTTATTGAGATGATTGGTGAGCTACAGTAACTGTATTTCCTGATCCTAAGTGAGCATACGTCATGCTAAGAATTTCATTTGCTTGTTCGCGTGAAAGCTCTTCAGTTTGAACGATGACACGTACTTGATCTTCTTCTGCCATAACCAATGCATCTTCAAATCCTTTAGCCATAATTAATGTTTCTAATTGTTGCTCCTTTTGTGCTAAACGTTGTAATTCAATGCTTTTATCATGAGCTTCAGACTTAAGTTCAGCAGATGCGTCTGATGATGCGACAATTTGCGTAAACTCCTCAGCCATACGATCACGTGACGCTCGAAGCTCCATTCGAATCGTTGCAAAAGCTTCATTTGTTGAGATGCTAGAGATGACACCTGATTCCGTTTCTTCCGCAGCAGCCTCGTCTAATTCCTCAGCGACATTAACAACTACTTCGTTTGCATCTCCATTAGCCATTTCTTCAAGGTTTAATTCGCTATCTTCTTGCACTTCGTCAAATGCAACCTCTTCACCTGGAACTGGACCTGGGGATTGTACATAGTACACTGAAAGTACAATAATTAAACTCAACATTGTTAATAACCAAACTGTTTGCTTTTTTAAGACCATTATAAGTCCTCCTTTGTTTTCTTCGGCATAACCGAAACTCTATGTGTTGGAACATCAAGTGCCCGACTTACTGCTTCTACAACCCAACTTTTCACTTGAGCGTTTTCCACTCCTTTGGCCACAACTAGCACCCCACGGACGGAAGGTTTCTCTTGCTCAACTAAAATAGGTTCTTCCTTATCACCATTTCGCCTAATAACAAGCTGTTCATCTCTAGAAATATCTTCTACTTTTCTCGTTCCACCTTCACGATCCGTTTCATCTGTGTTTTGTTTCGTTTCGTTTGTGTTTCTTTCATACACATTGCGCTCTGTATTAGCCAAATTGACCATAACCGAGACATCCGATATGCCTACAATTTGTTCAAGCGCTTCTTTTAGCTGATTTTCATAGCGCATTTCATAGTCTTGCATTGAATTAGGTTCAGCTGAAGAGGTATCTCTCCCAAAAGCTGGTTCTACCTCTTCCTCTTCATCACTAAAGACGGGTAAGGATTGTTCTTCGTCTCCTGCTGGATTGGTCAGAAGGTTGCCCGTAATCATGAGCGCTACACCTACACAACCAAGAAGCAAAATGTAATGAAGAGGCAATCGTTTCTTCTTTCCATTTTCAGGCTTCTTAAATAGGGCTTGTAGCCATTGTTGATCCTTCTGTTCGTCGCGATTCATTGTGCTTGTTTCCCCCCTTCCCAAGCTAATAAAATCTTATCTTGTGGGATCTGCCAATTTTCTGAGAGAAAGGATTGAACAGGTTTTAAGTCATGATTCGTCTCCTCAATCCCTTTGTCCATTGTTCTCGGTGTAGAGGTATCAATATGGACAACTTGAACCGGTGAAACATCTTCTGACCTTTCGTTCTCACTCTCTTCTTCAGGAGTGGATGAAGACTGCACATAGACATGAATCGCATGAATTTGTTCTACAATTTGCTCTTCATCTATGATTTGATTTAAGTCCCCATTCAGATCAATTTCAACTTGTTTTATTTCCATTGAATGTTGATCTTTTAATGCTCCTTCTACTTGTCTCTTCAATTGGACAGCCACCTGTTCTAAGGTATATGCACGTACACCCGACTCTATATCTCTTTTTTGTAAATTTATTGTTTCATTTATAGATTTTTCTTGTTGGTCCGTTTGTTCAGACAAGGCAAAGAGCCATTCGTCCACATCTTCCGTAAAAATGGTTAATAAAGGTTGAAGCATCACTACTAATAAGAGAAGACCTACTACCATTTTGACGTATCTTTGCATATTCGAATTTGGCAGCATCAGTTCTAAAATAGTGGCGAGTAAGATTAATAAAATGATATTCGTTAGCCATTCCGTCAAAAATCCCAAGGTACTCTCTCCTTTCTAGAGACTTTTTTCTTTCTTAGTGCGAACATAGTTGCGATGGCTTCACTCGCCGTGCGCCTTTTAGGAGAAGTTCACTCCTAAAAGGCTTAAAATCGTTACGGCGTATAGCTCTCGCTCCTAGTTTGGGTTAAGTGGTAACTGTTCTTTGTCTTTACTAGTGCGAACATGGTTGCGATGGCTTCACTCGCCGTGCGCCTTTTAGGAGAAGTTCACTCCTAAAAGGCTTAAAATTGTTACGGTGGTTCCGCTCATCGCTTCGAGTTTATGAAAAAAGGAAAGTTCGCCTTTTTTCATAAACTCTCTATCTCATCATGATCGATAAATTCCCTGCTGCTACCATGATGGTGATGGCTAGGAAGAACATGAGGCAGACAACAGCCATGGCGGCGAAGACAAAGATGACTGCTTTTCCGATGATGGATAAGCATTCAATGATTGGACCTCCTCCTAACGGCTGAAGGACAGCGGCAGATAAGTTGAAAATAATGGCTAATGACAACACTTTTATTGCTGGAAATGCACATAGCATTAATAAAATCCCAAGTCCTGCAATTCCAATCGTGTTTTTCAACAATAATGACGCACTTAAAACCGTATCTGCTGCATCTGTGAACATTCGGCCAATTACAGGAACAAGATTTCCGGCAATGAATTTTGCTGTTCTAACGGTTATTCCATCTGATACAGCAGTCGCTGCTCCTTGCACAGAAATTACTCCAAGAAAGACGGTTAAAAACACACCTAAAGTTCCAATTGCGATGTTTCTTAAAAACGTTGCCAGTTTTGTCACCTTATAATGATCAGTTAATGTACTGACAATGCTTAATACGGTTGATAAAAATAACAGTGGTAACACAACATGTTGAATTAATAAACCACTTGTATTCACTAAAAAGATAATAAGCGGGTGAAACAAAGCTGCTGATGTAATGTTTCCGATTGCTGCCATCATCGCCAATAATAGCGGAAGCATTGCAATCATAAAGTGAACCATACTTCCAATTGCATCTTGTGCATAAGAAATCGCTACCTGAAAACTATTAAGTGCTATGATCATAAGGACCATATACGTAATGGCATAAGCTACTTTGCTGACCGTTTGTTGTTCAAAAGCATTTTGAAGTGATTGTAATATCATACAAAAGACGGTAAGAAGAATGAGTGAACCTAGTAACTTTCCATTCACTAACAATTCATGTAATAGATACCGAACAAGACCCAATCCCCACTCTTTAAATGAAAATTGCTTGTCCCCTCGGACAAATTCCATGAACGTACCTTTTTGACTTTCAGGTAAAAAACCACCATACTCTGTAGAGATTTGTTCCCAATAAGCTCTTACTTCGTCGAGCTGAAGTTGTTCCAATTGTTTGTCAACAAATCCTTGCTCGTCCAACGGTTCTGTTTCAGCAAAGCTGATTGGTGCAAATAGTAATAAGACGGTAACTACGATAATTCCTTGAACGATGAACCGTATATTCACGCTTGTCCCTCCAATCTCCCTCTCCTACGATGGTAATAGAGAAAGAACCATTTCAATGACTGCAGTTAAGATTGGGATGGCCATCACTAATATAAGAATTTTTCCAGCAAGTTCAATTTTTGAAGCGATAGCAGCTTGTCCTGCATCCTTCGCAATTTGGGCACCGAACTCTGCTATGTATGCAATACCAATGATTTTTAGTATGGTTTGCAAGTACATCATGTTCATGTTTGCTTGTTCAGCAATCCCCTCAAGCATGCTAATAATCTTGACAATCTCATCAATTAGAAATAAAAAAATGAGAATACCAACAAACACTGTTAACATAAAAGCAAATAATGGCTTTTGTTCTTTAACGACTAGGGCTAGGAAGGTTGCGATAAGTCCTAACCCGACAATCTGGATAATATCAATCGCAACTCACCCCCCTACCCTTGAAACAGGAAGACCCCTTTTATTTTCTGAAATAAATCATCAACAATAGTGGCCACCATATATAGGACTACGACAAATCCAATCAAAGTGACCCAATGCGCCCAGTCTTCCTTCCCCATTTGTTTCAAAACTGTATGAATCATGGCTACTACAATTCCAATTCCTGCTATTTGAAAAATGGTGTTAACATCATACACCACAACCTCTCCTCCTCCTGTCCTTTACAACATCAAGATGACGATTAATAGACCTGACAAAAATCCCAAGCTTTTGATCATCCGCTCATACCGATGTTGACGATCTTTTGCCTCTTGTTCTTCTCGCTCTAGATGCGAAAGTGTGAGCTTAATTTGCTTTTGTTGTTGTTCTCGGTCATGCTGCCCAAGCGTTGCACCAAACTGCATCATCACTTCCCTTTCACTTTCTAACATCGAAGTTTGTCCCCATGTTTCTTTTAAACTTTCTTCCCATGCTTCAAATGCAGTTTCTTGTTTATTTAGCAATCTGTATGCAAATTGTTCAAAGAAGTTTGAGATAGGTTTTGGCATTTGTTTGGCTATATGCTCACTTGCTTCAGCTAAAGGTGTTAACCCATACATGATTTCTGCTTCTAAAGATTGAATTGCTACTTTTAATTGTCTAAGCTGCTTTGGTCTATCACTCAATCTTTTGGCGCCTTCAAAACCGACCCACGTTGTTGCAAGGATGATCAAAATTGCGCCGATTAGCTTCACGTTACTTTCACCACGTCTTTCCTGTCTTGATTACGAATTCTTCTAATGACACCGGCATGAGTCGTTCTTGTGAGTTCAATGCATCGTTCAAACACACCAAGCTCCATTAGTGTTCGTAGAGCAGGTCGACGTTCTACATCTTCTACTGAGAAACCATGAGCTGTCGTCATCACCTTTACCCCTGCATGTAGAGCTTCTTGCACAGCCACTACGTCTTCCTCCCGTCCAATTTCATCAACAATAAGGACATCTGGACTCATCGAACGAATCAGCATCATCATTCCTTCAGCTTTCGGGCAACCGTCAAGCACATCCACTCTCGAACCTAGTTCTAGTTGGGGGATTCCTTTCATACTTGCTGCGATCTCTGATCGCTCATCTACAATTCCTACTTTAAGAGGAGGAATGTTTCGCCTTGGCATTCCGTTGCTAATTAACCTAGCCACATCTCGAAGCATAGTTGTTTTCCCTGACTGTGGCGGGCCAATAAAAATGGTGTTTAACCATCTATGATCATACAAATGAGAAATGATTCCCTCTGCGACTCCAATCGTTTGTCTGGCAATTCGTATATTAAATGAACTAATATCTCGTAACGTCTTCACTTGTCCGCGATCTAAAACGACTTTTCCTGCTAGGCCGACTCTATGACCACCTTTAATCGTAATAAATCCACGTCGCAGCTCTTCTTCAAAGGCATACATTGAATACTGACTAAGCTGATTTAGTAAGTATTTTGCATCCTCAGCCCGAACGAGATATGATTGGTTTTTTATTTGAGGATAGTGGGGTCGCCCTCCCGAGATAACTTCAAGAGGTCGACCAACTCGAAGACGAACTTCTTCTACATTTTCAGCAACATATGCGTCTAAGTGGTTGATCATTCGTTGGATATTTTCTGGTAAAATGAATGCTATATCTCGTAACATGTTTTTTCATCTCCCTCTACTTTCTAATTCCAATTAGAATCAGTGCGACCCCAGCTCCTATAAACAAAAATTTTGATAACGATAATTTGTCTGACATCCCTATCAGGCCTAAAGCAATAGATGCAATAAAAATAGTAGGACCAATAATAGCAAGCATGGCATTTAACGCAACGGCCTTTTCAATACTATTAAATTTCAAGATCAAACCAGCAACCGTTAATTCAATTAAACCGGAGATCACTCTCAACCCAACCATTACTAACAATGTCATTTCAATCGTGTAGAACCACGTTTTCATTCTTCCACCTCAACAATATTCGCTTTGTACAACCTTATGAATGAAACACCTTATTCAGAACAAAAAAAAGACGAGCTTATTAAGCTCGTCCCACAAATCATTCATATAATAAAGAAAGAGGTTATTCCATAAGGGTCTTTCCCACAATATGGATAACCTCTTTATTGTTAATTAAGCACGCGAAACATAAGAACTACTTCTTGTATCAATAATTAGTACGTCACCTTGATTAATAAAGAATGGAACTTGTACAGTTAAGCCCGTTTCTAATGTAGCTGGTTTCGTACCACCTGAAGCAGTATCCCCTTTAATTCCAGGCTCTGTTTCCGTCACTTCAAGCTCTACTGTATTAGGAACTTCAACACCAAGAGTTTCACCTTGGTATGTCATAATCTGAACAACCATGTTTTCTTTTAAAAATTTCAATTCATGTTCAATTTGAGCTGTAGGTAATTCAATTTGCTCGTAAGATTCATTATCCATAAATGTATGCATATCTGCACTAGCATACAAGTAAGCCATGCGACGGTTTTCAATATGAGCTTTTGATACTTTCTCACCTGCACGGAATGTTTTTTCTTGTACAGAACCCGTACGAAGGTTACGCAATTTAGAACGTACGAATGCAGCTCCTTTACCCGGCTTTACATGTTGGAACTCCATTACTTGCCAAATTCCACCATCAACTTCAATTGTTAAACCTGTCTTAAAATCGTTTACAGAAATCATTGTATCTTCCTCCATATTTCCATCCAATGCTTGGACGTTCAGTCACAATCACTACTATACCACAGCTTGGAAAAAGTTTCTTATCTTATTTTCTTATCAATGATAGAAACAGAAATCTTACTCCCCAACAATTAATAATTCTTTCGGTGAATGCGTAAAAGAACGATTTCCATCTTGTGTAATCAATGTATCATCTTCAATTCTCGTACCACCGACACCAGCAACATAAATACCTGGTTCGACAGTAACAACCATACCGGGTTCTAATACAGTATTGGATTTCAGTGAAAGAGACGGTCCTTCGTGCACTTCCATCCCAAGACCATGCCCTGTAGAGTGTCCAAAATATTCTCCATATCCTTTAGCTTCAATATAATCTCTTGTCAATGCGTCCGCTTCTTTTCCAGTTAGGCCTGGCTTGATACCTTTCATTCCTAAGAGTTGTGCCTGTAATACAGTATGATAGATATTTTTCAATTCATCACTTACATTTCCTACAGCAACCGTTCGTGTAATATCAGAACAGTATCCTTTATAATAAGCACCAAAATCCAGCGTAACGAGTTCCCCTTTTTCTATAATCTTATCACTCGCAACCCCATGCGGGAGAGCTGAGCGATAACCAGAAGCAACAATAATGTCAAAGGAAGAACTACTAGCCCCTTGCTTTCTCATAAAAAACTCTAATTCATTTGATACAGCTAATTCCGTAATACCTGGACGGATAAAAGACGTAATATGCTGAAAGGCCGCATCAGCAATATTAGCCGCTTCCTGTATAATGTTAATTTCTTCTTCTGTCTTAATGAGGCGAATCGCTTCAACCATTCCTGATACTGGAATAAGCTCTATCGATTCCATTTGCTTTGCGTAAATTTGATGTGCTTCATATGTAAGATGAGATTGCTCGAAACCAAGTTTTTTCAGACCTAATTTCTCAACTTGCTTAGCCACCTCTACAAAAATAGGACCCGTGTGTTGAATAATTTCGAATTCTTTTGCTTGTTCTTGAGCTTGTTCCATATAACGAAAGTCTGTTATAAACAAGGCTTTTTCTGCAGAAATAATGGCAACCCCAGCTGTCCCCGTAAATTGGGTCATATATTGTCTGTTGTAACTACTTGTCACGAGCAATCCATCAATTTGTTGTTCTTTTAACTTTGAACGTAATGCCTCGATTCGATTCATTGTATCGTTCCTTTCTCTTTTTAACTTGTGCACGTCACACTTTACAAAACTATTGTAGCATAAACCGAAGTGGAACAAGCACGATCAAAAGAGAAGCCTAAGCATTTTGATGCTGTTCTGCATATTCATAGGATATAGAGTACCCGATAAATGCACCGTACAAGGCATACAAGCAAATAGAGGTAATAATGGAATTCATATCTAAATTATTTAACGACTTTAACCCAGGAAAAAGGGGATTTAGCACATAAAAAACCAGTAGCCATAGGACAAGGCCAAATCCAATTCCAACCCACAATTTATTTATCTTTTGTAAAAGCAATTTATATAAGAATGCAACCCCTATAGATAATACTGAGATTATCGCTATCCCGACTAATTGTCCAATGTACGTATCTTTCCAATCACCTAGCACAAACGGCATTAAGGCTAGAGCCGGGCCAACTCGAATAAAATTAAAATAAAAAGCAAAATAACCAACGAGTGACCAGATTAAACCACCGAACAGACCAATTAATGCTACTTTTGCCGCAAATGACATTTCATCATTGTTTTTATCCACATATTGTTTTTCCATCTTGTCCACCTCCGAACTTTAGTATGTCCGATAATAAAGTTGAAAAGTCATGTAAATTTATATTGTCCAACTCGAATGAAGCCTGCGCCACTTGGGTATAATGTAACGAAAAAGTATTTTTGTTAGAATTAATGACTAGTAGCTTTAATAGAGGATTTTTTCAGTCATCTGTAGAATAGATAAAGTAACAAAGTTACCTTATTATAAAAAGCAAAAGTATTGCAAAAAATCTATCGACCAACCGTTTTAGGCATGAATTTTTCATTCCTTAATCCGCCAAATGTGTAATAATTGGCGTTAGCATAAAAAATCTAACGAACAAGACTTACCATCACTGTTTGAAACAGTTCATGTACTTTGGGTTGTGTAGCATGTTGTAGTAGTTTTCTCTATACACTAGTGAGATATTCATCGATTCATCTAGTACCCATGTACCTTATAGAACTTTTTTGTGACAGCAGAGATTGTGTAGCCTTTGATCGCTAATATTATTGGAGGTGCAGACAAATGCGTTCAGCCATGAAGTACATCATACCCGTTGTTGTATTTTTTGCTTTTATTGGACTCGGTTACGAGCTGATTTTTAACCCATTAGGCTTCTTAACAAGAATCCTCATGATAGTTGGTTTTGTTGCAGTTATTTTCTTAATTTATCGTTGGTATATGGCTCGTAAATATGGAACTTCTCTTTTCCCATCGCAAACAGGGCCAAGTCGAGCGCAGCTTCAAAAAGCAAAACGAACAAGTACGAAGCATTCGTCTTCTCCCTCACCAACAGCTGTTTTCAAACCGAAACGATCCAACCCTGCTAATGAAAAGAAAAAAAACACTCGCCCAAAAACCCGAAGAGAAGGGCATAATTTGACTGTAATAGAAGGCAAGAAAAGCAAAAAGAAGAAACGAGCGTTTTTTTAAACGCTCGTTTCTTTTTTGATTTTATAAAAAAGGGCAAGACCGGCCCTTTTTTGCCTTATGTGTGCGAACATGGGCGATGGCTCCTCTCGCCGTGCGCCTTTTGACAAACCCACTCAAAAGGCTTAACACCTTTACGGCGGCTCCGCTCATCGCTTCGATTTTATAAAAAAGGGCAAGACCGGCCCTTTTTTATAAAATCTTTAGTAACACCAATTTTTTAGGAAGTGATTGGTTTCTTCTCTTCCTAAGATGATGAGTTTCTCCTTTTGTTCTTCGGATAATTCAAAGTCTGTTGCTTTTACATTTAGGACAGGGATGAATACGATATTGCGTGCATGGTCTTCATCAATGTATTTAATATCGTGTGCTGATGTCATAGTTTCAAATAAGGCACGATACATGGATATTGCATTTTTAATTTTTTTTGGAGGCATCTCACTTAGTTCCGGTTTTAATTGAAATCCAATTGCCGGTTTTCTCCACCTTTTTGGGTTGCCATCCATAAATAGCCACATCGGAAAATTACTGAGTAATCCTCCATCTACTATATATGATGCTTTTCCTCCACTTCCTCGATCATATATTTTTACTGGTTCAAAGAAGTATGGAATGCTGCAGCTCATCCGAATAGCTCGAGCTACAGGGAATTTTTCAGGAATCACACCATACTGTTGTAAATCATCAGGTAATACGAGTAACTTTCCCTTCGTTAAGTCAGATGCAATCACTTTTAACGATCCACTTGGTAAATCACCGAACGTTTTTATCCCTTTTGCTTCTAAGACTTGTTTGATCCAATTCTCTAATGCGTTGCCTTTGTATAACCCTAATCGAAAATACATGTGCACCCATTTAGTAATAGCAAATGGAAGGACTGACATTCGCTCATCCTTGAAGGATTCTATATCTAATTGATCGAGCATTTCAAAAATTTCTTCGCTTTTATATCCTGCTTTTATAAGCGCTGCTATTATAGATCCAGCACTTGTGCCAGCGATTCGATCAAATTCATACCCTTTTTCCTCCATAACCTGGAGTGCTCCAATAAATGCAAAAGCTTTTACTCCTCCACCGGCAAACACACCATCAACCTTCATAAGATGTCACCTCCTCCTACAACCATATGTATGGGTAAGAGGAGGACAACCTAAAAATATAAAAAACATCCGCAAACTTTTTTGCGAATGTCTTTATTTTATGCCTCTTCTTCATTGCGCTTTTGAATATCTCTTAATGCTTCCACTCTAGTTTCTTTTTCTTGAAAATATTGTACCAAATCTCCAATTCGATCAATAGCGTCCCAACTTAAATGATGTTCGATCCCCTCTACATCTTGATAAATATGAGAATTATTAACCCCTATTAGTCGCATGAAATCTTCTAGTAATTCATGTCTGTAAACTAGCCGTTTTCCGACTTTCTTTCCTTTTGCCGTCAATACCAATCCCCGGTATCTTTCGTAAATTAAATATTCACTTTTATCCAACTTTTGAACCATTTTAGTAACCGAAGATGGATGGACTTCTAATGCCTCTGCAATATCGGAGACCCTTGCATAACCTTTCTCCTCAATCAACATATATATTCGTTCTAAATAATCTTCCATACTAGGTGTTGGCATAGTGTCCCCTCCAATTATCATCAAAGCGTATAGCCTTTGACTTATACATAAACGATAAATCTATATCATTTTGTATCTTGTTTTATCCCAAAAATGAACAACACCTTTTATTTTACAATAGAATATAGGAAGAGGACAATGAAATTAGCCAAGTTTATGTGAAGTATTCCATTTTTGCTTCTGGGAAAAATTTATCGATATAGGATTGAATGGTTTCTCTTAAATCTCCCGCTTCTTCA
This sequence comes from Alkalihalobacillus sp. MEB130, assembly GCF_032335535.1. NCBI lineage: Bacteria > Bacillati > Bacillota > Bacilli > Caryophanales > Bacillaceae > Alkalihalobacillus > Alkalihalobacillus sp. MEB130. The sequence continues at coordinate 7,450 of NZ_JAOANA010000026.1, read as the reverse complement.
TCTTTATATACATATTTGCCCCGTCCGTATCTTCCCCACTTATATTTCCGCTCTTCTTCATTCATTTCTAGCTTTGACTTAGGATACCTTTTTTGAATAATGTTCTTCGCTGTTTTTGTAAAGCGATGCTGTATCAATTCAAAGGTTAGATCTCTTTTCGCATAAGCTGGTAAAATGGCTTCCAATCGTTCAAATAACTCATAATACCCTTCTTTCCATTGATCGTGCAAAATTAACGGAGCTACAATGAATCCTAAAGGATAATCTGCTTTGGCTACTTTTCCCGCCGCTTCTATTCGCTCTAGAAATGAAGATGTGCCTGGTTCAAAGTGCTTGATAACATGATCTGAATTTACACTAAATCGAAATCTTGTATTTCCATTATGTTTCGCATCAAGTAAATGATCGACATGATGATACTTTGTAACAAAACGCAATCTTCCTAGGTCCGTCTGTCCAATATGTTCAATTGTCTTCTTTAATGAATGAGTTAAGTGATCAAGCCCCACGACATCAGATGTACAAGCAGCTTCAAATCGAGTAATCTCAGGTTCTCTCTCTTTAATATATTTATCAGTTGCTTCAAAAATATCTTCTAAATTTACATATGTGCGAATATAGGGTTTGTTGCCGAGAGTCGTTTGTAAATAACAATAATGACAATGCCCCATACAACCTGTTGCAAGTGGCAACGCATATTCAGCTGATGGTTTTGACGTATCAAACTTTAACGTTTTCCTCACCCCAATGACAAGGGTTGATTTTGCATTCCGGTATTGTTGAAGTTCATTATTACCTGGAATATTTCGGACTTGGTTGTGAGAGGTAGTTTCTCTAATTTCAACACCTTTTTTCTCAAATTTCTCTTTTAACTCACGACCTAATGGGTACTCAAGTGCCCCTGGTTCTATATATACAAGCTGTGGCTCAAACGCCTTCATGTTCACACCTCAATTTCTTCTTAATAAGCGACCCTTTTTTACACTTTTTCTCCGTCACTTTAAAATCCATTTCAATCGCTAATAGGGTGTGCTACATATGAAAAATTCAGCCTGTCATTTACTAGAAAAAAGGACTAAATCTGTATGATTTAGTCCTTTTTTAAACGTCCTTATAGACCGCACTTTAGTTGCGCACCACAACTTGTGCATGTATTACATCCACCAAGGTCTTCAACTTGTCCTTCTCGACAAACGGGACAAGTATTTCCAACTTCTGAACCAATTGTCACATTTGTAGATCTAATTTCAGAGATCGTATCAATGAGGACCACTTTCTTTTTATCTGGATTAGTCGTTTTTTCATCTTCAAAGCGATTTTCTTCCGCTTTTAATGAAAGAACTTGAGCATCACGACTACCATCAACATACACTGTACCACCTTTTGCACCGCCACGGTACAGACGCTCATATACAGCTTGTACTTGTTCAACTGTATAGCCACGAGGAGCATTTACCGTTTTAGATAATGAGCTATCTACCCAGCGTTGAATAATGCATTGTACATCGGCATGAGCTTCTGGTGGTAACTCCATTGTTGAAATAAACCACTCTGGCAATTCATTTGCATCCGCATCAGGATTTGCTTGTAAATAATCTTCTACAATCCCTGCTTTTACTTCAATAAATTTACCAAGGCGTCCGCTACGGAAATAAGAGAATGAAAAATACGGTTCGAGCCCCGTTGATACACCTACCATTGTTCCCGTACTTCCTGTTGGAGCAACCGTTAGCAAGTGTGAATTACGAATTCCATGCTCCACAATTCCTTGACGAATGTCTTCTGGCATTGCTTTCATGTATCCAGTATTAATAAATGCGTTACGAAGCTCTAACGTTTCTTCCTCAGTTGCACCAACCAAGAATGGGAAGCTTCCTTTTTCTTTTGCAAGTTCAATGCTTGTTCGATATGCTGTTGTCGCAATTGTCTCAAACACTCGATCCACTAAATCGTTTCCTTCTTCGGAACCATATACGGATTCACAATAAATAAGTAAATCATGAAGACCCATAACACCTAAACCAACACGGCGTTCTCCTTTGGCCTGCTTTGTATTTTGTTCTAAGAAGTATGGCGTTGCATCAATGACATTATCTTGCATGCGAACCCCAACTTGAACGGTTTTCTTTAGCTTCTCAAAATCGACTTCTTTTGTTACTTTATTAGCCATTTCCGCTAAATTAATTGCTGCAAGGTTACAAACTGAATATGGAGCTAACGGTTGCTCTCCACATGGATTCGTCGCAACGACTTTTTGACCATATGCTTTTGCATTTGTTTTGTCGTTTGCATTATCGATAAAGAAAATACCTGGTTCTGCACTATATGTTGCACAAATATTAATCAAATTCCATAATTCTTTCGCTTTAATAATACGGTACGTACGTACACCGTATCCTTGTTCTTTCCATTCACGAACATCGCCAACTTCATGCCAGTTCTCATTATATGCTTTCATTTCCGCTTCATCGTAGTTCTCCACGTCAGGGAAACGAAGAGCATATTCTTCATCATTTTCTACAGCTTCCATAAATTCTTTCGTTAAACAAACGGAAATATTGGCACCAGTTAAAAACTCCGCGTTATTTACAGAGTACGTTCCACCAACACGTAATTTTTCTTCCGCATCTTCAATAACTTTCGGATCGAAACCACCGTGACCAGCAATGGTCTTGTAGTTAACAATACCTTGGTACATTGATTCTTCAACCACTGTTAGTGGTGTGAAGGAAAGTTTATCTTTAACAAGCTTTCGAATATGTTCGTCTTCTGTATTTTCTAACAAGAAACGCAAAATGCGTGGATTTTGCATTTTAGAAATGATGAATTCTAAAATATCAGGATGCCAGTCAGAAAGCATGATCATTTGAGCTCCACGTCTAGACCCACCTTGTTCCACAAGATGCGTAAGTTTTGCAATATCATCAAGCCATGAAACCGATCCAGATGACTTACCATTCACTCCACGAGCAAGTGTATTACGCGGGCGTAATGTTGAACCGTTCGTCCCCACACCTCCACCACGACTCATAATTTCCATAACTTGCTTACGATGTTCAGAGATGCCTTCACGTGAATCTTGAACGTAAGGCATAACATAACAGTTAAAGTACGTAACATCTGTCTCCGCTCCAGCACCATACAAAACACGACCTGCTGGAATGAAATTCATGGAAACGAGTTGCTCAAAAAACTGTTCGAAAACTTCTTGACGTTTTTCTTCCGTTGTTTCAACTGAGGCAAGACCAGTTGCATTACGTTTAGCAATTTGCTCATAATAAATTTCTAAAGGCTTTTCAATAGTATCTAGTGAGCGAGTAACAACACCTGAATCTGCCTCTTCTCCTTCAAGTACTCCACGAAACTCTTCATCAATGAGTACCTTCGCTTGATTTTGGTCACGGTTAAGCTCTGTAACGAATCCATATCCGCGTGCTGGGAACTTCGGGTCGTCTTTTACAGTTAAGACAACGAAATCCCCTTCTTTTAATGTTTTCTTTTCTGTATCTTTAAACGTGTAACGGTCTAACATTACGAGTCTTGATACGCCTTTTTGAGTAATATGCATGTCGCTTGTAATTGAGTGAACTTGCGAAAATTGCTCAATATCCTCATTTAGTCTTTCCGTATTCAGGCGCATCACATTTGACATCGTCATTGCCATTCGCGTCTCCTCCTCTTTCACATGGAAATCTATATTTAACTAGTATTTCTAGTTGATCTCTTATAACTGTTGTGCTTGTCCATGTACGATATTCTTGGGTAAGCTTACCACAAGATCATCACTAGATTCAATATATTGTGCTTAAATTTATTTTCCATACACCATATATTGTGTTGGATTATATTTCGATTTCATTTGTCAACTTTGTAATGGCTAAAAAAAAGAAGGATTTACGAGTTTAGTAGAATGTTATCCGCTTTTTTTCGACATTTTGAACGAATTCGTCTCTTGCCAGAATAAAATTGATTTCAATGTCTTATTTCATCATAGTTTCGGCGGCGATACAAAATCTTTGACAAAATTTTTAATCGGTGATAATCATAATTATGTTATTCTTGATGCATACATCGGTAAGAAAATAAATCAACATTTAGATATTGAATAGCTGGAGGAACAAAATATGGAATACATTATACAAAATGAAAAAATCATTCCTAAAACGGAGGCTTCCATCCATTTTGATGACAGAGGATACTATTTTGGTGATGGAATATACGAAGTAGTTAAAGTATATGCAGGCCAGCCTTTTGCTATGGACTTACACCTTAATCGTCTTATTGAAAGCTCAAAGAAATTAGACATCACCCTTCCTTATTCAAAAGAGAAGATTACACAATTCATCACTACATTAATTGAAAAAAACTCCATTCAGGATGGTCTAGTTTATTTTCAAGTCACTCGTGGGGTAGAACCTCGCAACCATTTATATTCAAGAGAATCAACTCCGATTTTCACAGCTTTCACACAACCTGCTCAAACACTCGAAGATTCACAAAAAAACGGGATTGATGTTTGGTTGACAGATGATATTCGCTGGCTACGCTGTGATATAAAGACCATTAACTTATTAGGAAATGTAATGGTCAAACGTGAAGCAGCTGATAACAAATGCCAAGAGGCGATTCTACATCGCAATGGGACAATTACTGAAGGTTCCTCATCCAATCTTTTTCTTATAAAAGATAAGGTGCTGTACACACACCCGGCAACCAACCTTATTTTAAATGGGATTACACGCCAATTAATTATTGATGTTGCTCAAAAACATGATTATTCTGTAGTAGAAGAGCCTTTTCCTGTTGACGTACTAGAACATGCAGATGAAGCATTTATTTCAAGCTCCTCTGTTGAGATTACACCAATTAAGGCCGTTTACGGACAACTATCTACCACTTTTCCAGTAGGTCCTGTAACTAAAGATCTTCAAAAGAAATTTAAGGAATTGCTCCCAAAAGTTAAATAGCAGCAAAAGAGGACTGGTCACTAACAACCAGTCCTCTTTTTTCATATAGTTACTTCCTATAATTCCATTCATCTGTCTCATAGCGATCTCTCGCTATTTGATTCACGATTTCTTCTTCATCTTTTGTTAACGTATATGGCTCTAAATCAATGTTTAATCCTTTTTCAAACCCTCTTTTAAAAGCTGCCTTTGCTTGTTCCATTGTGAGAGGCTCACTTCTAAGTGCATTGATAGCTACCGCTTTGTTTTTAAAATTCTTTTGCATTCGTTCGCGTAAACGTTCACTTGAGTAATTAAATAAATCAAACAGCTTATCCTCATCTATATCTAAGATTATTGATCCATGCTGTAAGATGACTCCTTTTTGTCTCGTTTGAGCGCTCCCTGCCACTTTCCTTCCTTCCACAACAAGCTCATACCAAGAAGGCGCATCAAAACAAACAGCTGAACGAGGATTTTTCAATGCATTTTTTTCTTCATCCGTTCTCGGTATCGAAAAATAAGCATCCAATCCAACATCTTTAAATCCTTCTAAAATCCCTTCCGATATGACACGATACGCTTCGGTCACTGTCTTTGGCATCTCTGGATGTTCCTCTGAAACGATCACACTATACGTTAATTCTTGATCATGCAATACTCCACGCCCACCCGTTGGTCTGCGAACAAACCCTAGGTTGTACTCTTTCACTTTTTCCATATTGATTTCTTTTTCTACCTTTTGGAAGTATCCAATGGAGAGAGTTGCAGGGTTCCATCCATAAAAACGTATCGTTGGAGGGATGATCCCTTTGCTATGCCAATCCAACAAAGCCTCATCCAAAGCCATATTATAAGCAGGAGAGCAATTACCTGAATCTATGTACCGCCACGTTTCTTTCACTATACATCGCTTCTTTCCAATTAATCTCTATGTTATTCTAACAAAGGATTTGTTTTCTAGCCAAGTTATTTGAGTTATTGCGTATTTAAGAAGCGGATATTATAATGGATAGGGACGCAGTACGTAAAGGAGTGTAAACGACACTGATGGAATTTTTATGGCTTATCTTACTTGGATTTGTAGTATATCTCGTTTTTAAGCGCTTTTACAATCCAAAATATTTAAAAACATTAACCCAAGAAGACTTCATTAAAGGATATCGAAAAGCTCAATTAATTGATGTTCGAGAACCACGTGAATACGAAGGTGGTCATATTCTTGGAGCTAGAAACATCCCAATGTCACAACTTCGTCAACGAATCAATGAAGTTCGAAATGATCAACCTGTCTATCTATACTGCCAATCAGGCGCTCGTAGTAGACAAGCCGCACAATTAATTAAAAAGAAACGTGGCGCAGAAGACATTTCACACCTTAAAGGTGGATTTAAAAAGTGGTCAGGGAAAATCAAGAAAAAATAATAACGCAATGAACTTGAAGATGAAACCGGTTGGGGTCATCTTCTTTATTTTTCCGAGAGAAAATTTGATGAAAAAACTGTATAACCACCTAGCCTGTCTAGTTTCTCAAGAATCCCCGGTCTTTGATTCTTCCTTTCTGACTTTAGGAATCCATCTCGCTTTTCTTTCTCAAAACCTTCGAGCTCCTCCATCTTCAGGAATCCATCTCGCTTTCTTTCCCCAATTCTTCGAGCTCCTCCATCTTCAGGAACCTATTTCTCTTTTGTTTCCCCAATTCTACAAGCCCCTTCATCTTCAGGAACCTATCTCTCTTTTGTTTCCCCAATTCTACGAGCTCCTCCTATTCCAGGAACCTATCTCTCTTTTGTTTCCCAAAATCTTCGTACTCCTCCTATTTCAGGAATCCATCTCTCTTTCCTTTCCCCAATTCTACGAGCTCCTCCTATTTCAGGAACCTATCTCTCTTTTGTTTCCCCAAATCTTCGTACTCCTCCTATTTCAGGAATCCATCTCGCTTTTGTTTCTCAAAACCTTCGAGCTCCTCCATCTTCAGGAATCCATCTCGCTTTCTTTCCCCAATTCTTCGAGCTCCTCCATCTTCAGGAACCTATTTCGCTTTTGTTTCCCCAATTCTACAAGCCCCTCCATCTTCAGGAACCTATCTCTCTTTTGTTTCCCCAATTCTACGAGCCCCTCCAATCTCAGGAATCCGTCTCTCTTTTGTTTCCCCAAATTTTCGAGCTCCTCCAATCTCAGGAATCCATCTCTCTTTTGTTTCCCCAAATCTTCGAGCTCCTCCTATTTCAGGAACCTATCTCTCTTTTGTTTCCCCAAATCTTCGAGCTCCTTCTATTTCAGGAACCTATCTCACTTTTTTTTCCCCAAATCTTCGTGCTCCTCCAATTTCAGGAATCCATCTCTCTTTCCTTTCTCCAATTCTACGAGCTCCTTCTGAATAGGCTACACTTAGTTGGACAATAAAAATAAGGGCTAGTAGAATAACCATATAACAAGTGAGGAGCGAATCTACTATGTCCAAAAAAAGAAGAACGTTTACCACAGAATTTAAGAAGCAAGTG
>NZ_JAOANA010000025.1:0-65614 GCF_032335535.1 Alkalihalobacillus sp. MEB130 | reverse complement strand
TCAGTCCGCTCGACTTGCATGTATTAGGCACGCCGCCAGCGTTCGTCCTGAGCCAGGATCAAACTCTCCATAAAAATGGTAAGCTGATTAGCTCAAAATGTATCGCTAACGATACTTCATCATTTTTTTAATAAAATGATAAGAAAAAATTGACGAGATATCATGTATCTCTTTTCGCTTGGCTTTTGTTCAGTTTTCAAAGAACTCGTTTTTTTGTCACCTGTGTATCGGCGACAAGATTCATTGTAGCACACCACTTAATTCTGTGCAACTATTTTTTTAAAAATATTTTTTGATTTTCGTAACTTGTTTTATCTGTCGTTATTAGCGACAAGGAATAATATATCACACAGGTCCGTTCCCTGCAACTGCTTTTTTGAAATAAATTTGAGCAGCTTTAATAACTTATCATAAATTCTTTTAAATAACCATAAATTATCATTCGTTAAACTTAAACATCAAATAAATCACCATTTATATATCTCAAATCAATCTACTTTGTCCTTCAACGGCTCCATGAAGGACTTCCCCTCACTAGTTCAAGTCTACTCTGTCCTTCATCAGCTCTATGAAAGACATCTCCTCCCTAGTTCGATTCTACTTTGTCCTTCATCAGCTCTTTGAAGGACATCTCCTCACTAGTTCTGATCTACTCTGTCCTTCATCGGCTTTATACTTATTTGTTCATATATAACTTGGTTCCTTAAACAGGCACCCGTAACAGTTTTCCATTTAATTTCACCCTACTAAAAATCTACAACAATAATATCCGCTAGCCCAAGCTCACTTTTAAGATAATCTACCACTTCTAAATGTTTCGGGTGTGGGCCAAAATTCTCAAGAGCTTGTTTGTTCTCAAACTTAATGGTCATTCCCACTTCGTAACCTTGACTTCGATCTGAAAAATTTCGTCCCTGATGAATCTCAATAATTCCTGGTATTTCCTCTTTTAATTTTAACGTTTTCTCAATTAAGGTATCCACTTGCGCATCCGTTACCTCTTTAGAAAACTTAATAAGTACAATATGCGTAATCATATGCTACCACTCCTTTTTTTCTTATGAAAAATCCTGCTAGCGATAAACTAACAGGATCATTTATACGTTACTAGACAATACCAACCTTTTTATGCAGCTTTCTGATCAGAATCACTATTTCTGCTGAGCTTCTTCTCTAGAATAAAGTAGAGTACAATTCCAACAATTAAAGCATGTGTAGCTCCGTAAGTAGCCAGCACAATAGCTGTAACCATTGCCACCCCTCTACTTACGTCTGTCTTAACATAGCTTAAGCCTAAAGTTATACATAAATATCCGGTTAAAATAAGCGTGATTGATAGCGCAATCGGCAAGAAGGGCTGAAACAGGGTGACTAAAGGAAGAATAAAGCACCCTGCTGTTAACGAGAGTACAAGTGTATTCGTCCCTGAATAGATTGACTCCATCGCTTTTCTTCCATATGTATAACGTTCCACCACAGAAGCTGTCCCAGCGGTAAAGATTGGACCCGCTAGTCCTGCGTGTGGAGCAAACAAGCCATGAACAAAATTTCTTAAAAAAGCAACAAGATGCAGCTTGGTTACATCATAATCAATAATCTCATCTTTTCTGACATGATCGGCACGCTCAACAAGAGTCGTTCCAACAATGATATCTCCGTAAGCAATAATATATCCCATGATGGCAATCGGAATGGCTAGCATAAACACTTCCATACTAGGAAAGCCAACAACAAAAGGCGTGTAATTCCACATTTCAGCAAAGTTAGGAACGGTAATTCCCCACTCTACATTAGGTGATGGATATTCTTTTACGACCCAACCAATAAAAATAGCTATTAAAATCGCGGGCATAATACCAAAGTTCGCTATCACTCTAGCGATTTGACTTTTTTGGTATAACGATTTGTAAAAACTTGAAAACATCATAAACAAGCAAAAAAGTCCACCAATGATTAATGAAATGGGTGTTTCAGCTAAACGTCCTCCTGGTTGAAATTCACCAATTAAAGCAGCCAATCCTGCTCCAATTAAGATTCCCGCTTTTAATGATCCTGGCAGTTTGTGGACAATCGTTTTTCCGATTCCCGTAATTCCTAAAATCAAAAATATGAGCGCGACTAATATATGTACGGCCACTAAGGCTTGGATGGCCTCAGGTCCCGGCTCAAAATTCCCTAGAAAAATGACAAGTAACGGAATCAATGGTGTAATCAGACCTGGAACAAAAGGGGTCCCAAGAGCCGTTTGAACAAGCATGAGCAAATGAAAAACAATGACAACCGCAAGCGCCGCATCATAGGACATCCCTACATGATTTTCTAAAACCGGGATGATACTTAATCCAATTGAAAATAAAACGAAGCCTTGGATCATTTCGGGCATTTCCAGTCGATAATGAATGAGCGGAAGCCTGAATTTGAAAGGACCGATTGGCCAGTAAGGAAGTTCTTCTCCGTCTTTTCGTTTATATAATGCCATTGGTTTACTCCTTATCTATTTGTTCTAGTAGCCCATTTCTTTTGAAACTAGTTTTTCTAGACATACACTTTATTTAATCTCTCTTTATCAAATCCAGCAATTTTCTTATAGGAGTTTGAAATGTTTTCAAGTTCTTCTTGAGAAATGACATCGTGCAAACGTTCAAACCCGTTTGGTGCACGCTCTTCCACGATTTGCATGACACTTTCCGGTCCGTTTTTGCGATTACTTCTTACAATTGAAGCTGTAGGCTCAAGACGAGCTTCCTCATAAGCACGAAGAGCATTTTCTACATTAGGCTCTTTCGCTAACGCTATTCCTAGCGCGTCCGCATCAAGAATCGCTTGCGAAGCCCCATTCGATCCAATCGGGTACATCGGATGTGCCGCATCACCTAGTAACGTTACTCTTCCAAAACTCCATTGTGGCAACGGATCACGGTCAACCATCGGAAATTCATAAACCTCATGCGTATCTTCAATGATTTTTGGAATATCAAGCCAATCAAACTTCCAATTTGAAAATGCTGGGGCAAACTTCTGTTTATCAATTTTTTTATTCCAATCGCTACGAGGGGGTGCTTCATCGTTGATCGTTAATTCTGCAATCCAGTTAACGAGCGCGCTCCCACTTGCTAGTGCTTCAGGACATATAGGGTAAGCGACAAATTTTTGATCCTGATGACCTGACATGATCATAGTCTTACCTGTAAGAAATGGCGTCGACTCTGTCAGCCCCCTCCATAAAATTCGGCCGCTAAATTTCGGCTCGCCTTCATTCGGATAAAATGATTTCCTAACTCCGGAATGAATGCCATCTGCTGCTATGAGCATATCAGCTTGATAGGTACCTAGTTTTTCACCCGTTTTTCTATCTGTAAAATAAACTTCAACGCGATCATCATAACGTTCAAAAGAGCTGAGGTGATGCCCAGTAATGACAGCGTCCTCCCCTAATTCTTTTTTGACAGCGTTATATAAAATCATTTGTAATCTACCTCGGTGTATCGAGTATTGCGGCCACTTGTATCCAGAAGCAAATCCACGAGGCTCTTGCCATATTTCCTGACCAAATTTGGAGAAGTACTTTAATTCTGCCGTCTTTATTCCTGCTTTCTCTAGTTCATCCGCTAATCCAAGCTCAGTCAAAACACGTACGGCATGCGGGAGAAGATTAATTCCTACTCCTAACGCTTTAATTTCTTGCACACTTTCAAACACACGCACTGACGCACCACCGCGGTAAAGTTTCAAGGCAGTAACAAGCCCACCGATTCCTCCACCGGCAATAATGACAGATTTCTTAGTCGCCATCACAAAATTCCCCTCGCTTTATGATTTTTCATAATTATCGCACAAGTTAAGAAGGTCTGTATATACTTAATTAACAATTAGTCCCATTGAGTGGAAGTGTTGAAGGTTTTCATTGGAAACCTTCTCTCTTGAAGATGAATTAAAAAGGTGAAAAGAATAGTGTACGGACATAAAAGAAAAGGTAATGAAAACTCCTTCATGTTTTTCCGTGTGTCTATCCACAAGCACGACTTCTGAACTAACTCTTCTAGCCAACAGACAATCACCTTTACAATACACAGATTCAGCACTTCTTTGTTTTCTTGTAGAATCCGAATATACCGTGACACGTTTTTGTTGTTGTTGTTGTTGTTGTTCTTCTTCTTTTTCTTCTTCTTTTTCTTCTTCTTTTTCTTCTTCTTTTTCTTCTTCTTTTTCTTCTTATTGTCCACTCAACGTCGACGTTACGTCACTTTCAAAGTAAAAGCTAGTGTACAGTTCCCGAATCGACGGATTGGTCACTGCATACCTAACATATTCAGCTAGAGAATGATCCTTGCCCACTTTTTCGTTATCTGATAATTGCTCATCTTGGTAACCTGCAAATTGGTGAGCTTATGTATAAAAAGATCGTAGTCATCCTTTCCAAATTACTCCAGAACCATTGAACCATGTAGAATTTTGCCAATTGTAAACCTCCTGCTTTTATGTTGTAAGTCTTTCATTATGTATATATAGAGGTAAGAGGATTTTCGTAAGGGATCTTTGAAATAATTTTGATTTTCTATAAAAACGCAAAAAGGCAACACCCATAGGAGTTGTTGCCTCTTTTTACAGTCGTTCTACACATTATATTTTTTACTATAGATGAAAGTGGAGGCACACACCTGTTTAATGCCCTGCTTCTTCCTCATTCTATCCATTCTTTGACGCGAAGTGATCAAGCATTTCACGCACATCATCTGTTGATTCTGTGCTCATTAGTTGATTTCTTAGTTCACTCGCCCCTCGAAATCCTTTGACATAAATCTTAAAGAAGCGATGAAGAGCCTTAAACGGACGTAGCCCTAATTCAGAATATTTATCATGAAGATCTAGATGTAATCTTAAGAGATCAAGCAATTCCTGACTACTATGATCTTTCTGCTCTTTTTCAAAAGCAAACGGATTATGAAATATTCCGCGCCCAATCATAACCCCATCCACACCATATTCATTGGCGAGCTTCAACCCCGTTTGACGGTCAGGAATATCGCCATTGATCGTCAATAGTGTATCTGGTGCCACCTCGTCACGAAGTTTTTTAATCTCGGGGATCAACTCCCAATGAGCATCCACTTTGCTCATTTCCTTTCTTGTACGCAGATGAATGGAAAGATTTACAATATCTTGTTCCAATATGTGTGTTAACCAGCCCCGCCATTCGTCTACATCCGTGTAACCAAGTCTTGTCTTTACACTTACGGGCAATCCTCCTGCTTTTGCTGCTTGTATTAATTCTGCAGCAACCTCCGGACGACGAATCAGGCCACTTCCCTTCCCGTTCTGTGCCACATTAGGCACCGGACAACCCATATTGATATCCAACCCTCGAAAACCAAGTTTCGCCATACCAATACTCATTTGCCGAAAGTATTCAGGCTTGTCTCCCCATATATGAGCGACAATAGGTTGTTCATCCTCTGTAAAAGTCAAACGCCCACGCACACTTTGCTTTCCATCTGGGTGACAATAACTTTCCGAATTTGCAAACTCTGTAAAGAACACATCAGGCCTAGCTGCAGCACTTACGACATGGCGAAATACAACATCCGTCACATCTTCCATTGGTGCTAGTATAAAAAAAGGTCGTGGTAAATCACGCCAAAAATTATCCATCATCTTCAAACTCAAATCCTCTCATTATGGGACACAGACCAACCCGTTATCCCAAAATTCCACAAGCAGAATGTTCCTGTTTCATTAACACTTATACCATGTTTAAGCACTTCTTTTCAAACTAATCGAACGTTTGTTTATTTTATTCAAATACCTTCAGATACATTAGACTTTCTAATTTTAATACTATGAAGGATCATTCCTTCAAGTTTTAACCTGCTTTTGTCCTTCAGACGCTTGATGAAGGACTATTCCTTCGATTTTCAACCCGCTTTTGTCCTTCAACCGCTTGATGAAGGACCATTCCTTCGATTTCCAACCCGCCTTTGTCCTTCAGACGCTTGATGAAGGACTATTCCTCCAACATTCAACCCGCTTTTGTCCTTCATCAGCTTAATGAAGGACAATTACTTCAATTTTTAACCTACCTTTGTCCTTCAGACACTTGATGTTAACCTTCTAGCTTGCCTAATAAGAAAAAGAGCCATCTAGGCTCCTTTAATCAATTTTTCATTTCAAGTACTGCGACATTTTCTATATGCGATGAATGCGGGAACATGTCCACCGGCTGCACTTCTTTCGTCACATAGCCGCCTTCTTCTAGCACCTTCAAATCCCTTGCAAGGGTAGCTGGGTTGCAGGAGACATAAACGACACGCTTTGGCTTCATGGACAGAATCGTATCCAGTAATTCTTGATCACAGCCTTTTCTTGGAGGATCGACAACCACAACGTCTGCACGAATGCCTTGAGCGTACCACCACGGCATGACTTTTTCCGCTTCTCCTACAGCAAAATCAACGTTTGTTATACCGTTTAACTCTGCATTTCGTTTTGCATCGGCAATGGCATCAGGGACAATCTCTACCCCATACACATGCTTAGCACGTCGAGCTAAGAAAAGGGAAATGGTACCGATGCCACAATAGGCATCTATAACCGTTTCTTGTCCCGTTAAATTAGCATACTCTAATGCTTTATCATAGAGCACTTTTGTTTGCTCTGGATTTACTTGATAGAAAGAGCGGGCTGAGATGGCAAACTTGATGTCACCGATATAATCGTGAATGTATTCTTCTCCCCAAAGTACCTTCGTTTCATCACCGAAAATAACGTTCGTTCGCTTCGGATTAATATTTTGAACGATCGACTTTACATTGGGGATTTGCTCTTGAATTTCTTCAATGATATTCTTCTTATTCGGTAATTCTTTCCCTCTCGTAACAAATACGACCATCACTTCATTTGTTACTTTTCCTTTTCGCGCAACGACATGTCGTAACGTCCCGCGGTGTTTTTCTTCATCATACGCTCGGATGCCATACTTGTTGGCAATGCTTTTGGCGACACGGATGATTTGGTCGTTTTCTTCATGTTGAATCAAACACTCATCCATATTAATGATCCGATGACTTCTTTTTTGATAGAAGCCAGCAATAACAAGGCCTCCTTCTTCCCCTATTGGAACTTGCGCCTTATTACGATATCGCCAAGGATGCTCCATCCCAAGTGCCGGGTGCACCGTTACGTCTTTTAATCCACCAATTCTTTCGAGTACGTCTTTCACTTGCTTTTGCTTAGATAGAAGTTGAGCATCGTAATGTAAATGCTGAATCTGGCATCCGCCACATTGGTGGTAAACCGGACATAATGGTTCTGCACGGTGCTCACTTTCTTTCTTGATATCAAGCAACCGGGCAAAGCCATAGCCTTTGTTTGTTTTTATAACCTTAATATCAACGAGCTCGCCTGGTAATGTGTTAGGCACAAACAATGTATAGCCATCAACTTTTGCCACACCCGCTCCTTCATGTGTTAAATCTTCTATTGTAACTTGTAGCTGGTCGTTCTTCTTTACTGGTACTTGCTTGCTCGTCATTTGGTTTCCGTCCTTTATTCCTCTATTTCTGATATAAATTGTACCATACCTCATTTATATACCGAAATTCTACTCGCTCTTACTCTTTTCTTATTAGTTTATTTTTTACATTGCAGGTCCTTTTCATTCTATTTAGCTTTAGTCAGTTAATGTAATAAAAAGCAATAATACACTCGGTATCAGTTCCATTTTAAAAGGCAAGCTATGAGAGCAAGACCATCACATTACAATTAGGGGGATCTTCCATGCAACAAAACCAACAAGCTCAACAAGCTCAGCAAGCCGTTCAACAGGCTCAACAAACCGTAAGCCAAGCTCAACAAGCTATCCAACAAGCAGAGCAGGCTGTTCAGCAAGCTACGCAACAGGCTAACCCACAAGCCATCCAACAAGCCCAGCAGCAATTGCAACAAGCTACTCAACAATTACAACAAGCTCAAAGTAGCCCTCAACCACTTCAACAGCAACAAGTACAGCAAGTGCAGCAAGAGTTACAACAAACGACTCAACAACTTCAGCAGTCTCAGCAACCAAACCAATAACCAAATCAAAAAGCAACCATCGGGATTCCTCTTCCCAATGGTTGCTCACAAACGTTTAGCGGTACTTCGGTAACCAATCCCCATGCGCTTCAATAAGATCGTCACACAAAGCAATGATATCATCCATCGATAACTCTGAGTTTGTATGTGGGTCTAAAAGAGCCGCTTGATAAATATGTTCTTTCTTCAAAGTGGTAGCAGCTTCAATTGTAAGTAACTGCGTATTAATATTCGTACGATTCAGCGCCGCCAGTTGTTCAGGTAGATCACCAACATAGCATGGCATAATTCCATTTCGGTCTACCACGCAAGGCACTTCCACGCACGCATTCTCTGGTAAATTGGAGATCAATCGACCTGTGTTTAACACATTGCCCCCAAATTTAAATGGTACGTTCGTTTCCATTGCTTCAATAATGTATGATCCATATTCATGTGATCTTTCATGCGTTAATTGCGTGTTACTCACCATTTCCTCGCGCATATCTTCCCACTCTTGAATTTGATTTACGCAACGACGTGGGTACTCATCTAGCGGAATATTAAAGCGGTCAATTAATTCTGGATAACGATCTTTGATAAAGTATGGATGATATTCAGCATTATGCTCCGATGACTCTGTTACATAGTATCCAAACTTATCCATTAACTCAAAACGAACCATATCATCATGCTTTGTTTTTTGCTTTTCTTTTGCACGCTTCTTAATTTCTGGGTAAAGGTCTTTTCCATCCTTTTTCACTTCTAACAGCCACGCCATATGGTTGATTCCCGCAATTCTTTCTTCTACACCTGTCGGATCCATATCAAGTGATTTGAATAAGTGGTCCGTACAAACTTGAACACTATGACACAAGCCAATCGTCTTAATGTTTGTATGGCGTAGCATTGCTCCCGTTAACGAAGCCATCGGATTTGTGTAATTTAAGAACCATGCATCCGGGCAAACTTCTTCCATGTCTTTTGCAAAGTCAAGCAAGACAGGTATCGTACGTAAACTGCGGAACAAGCCTCCGATTCCAATCGTGTCTGCGATCGTTTGACGCAATCCGTATTTTTTAGGAATTTCAAAATCAATGACGGTGCTTGGCTCATACCCTCCAATTTGAACAGCGTTGATCACATATTTTGCTCCTGTCAAAGCCTCTTTACGGTCTAAATAAGCTTTCACTGTAATGGATGGGTTATATTTGCGAGCCAAATTCAGCAGCATTTGCTCGGAATCTTTTAATCTCGTTTCATCAATATCATGTAACGCAAATTCAAATCCATTTAACGCAGGAACAAACATACAATCTCCTAACACATTTTTTGCAAATACCGTGCTTCCAGCTCCAATAAACGTAATTTTAGACATGTGATGTCCTCCTCTATAAATAAGTAATAGACTAATAGATTTTTGTTTTATCCTTTTACAGATCCTGAAGAAAGACCCGCAATAAAGTACTTTTGTAAAATAAGGAATAAAATAATCATTGGTAGAGACGCCATTAATGCCGCTGCCGCTACTAAGTTCAGATTGTTTTGATTTTCCCCAAAGAAACCTGCTAATGTAACCGTTAAGGTGTGTACACTCTTATCCTGCAAGAAGAAAATAGCAAACTGGTAATCATTCCAGATAAACACACACGCAATGATTAATACCGTTGCCGTTACTGGTTTTAATAACGGGAAGATAATTTTAAAAAAGATTCCTAATGTACTAGCTCCATCAATTTTGGCCGCCTCCTCTAATTCTTTCGGAATGGTCGAACGAATGAAGCCCGCGTACAAAAAGATGGTTAAAGGTAGGTATGCCGCCACATTATTGAATATGGCTATCTCATGCGTATTCACCATTCCCATATTTACAACCAGTTGATACAAAGGAACCAACGCTGTTAATGGAGGAATCACCATAATGGATATAAAAATATAATAGACGACTTTATTTAATTTCGTTTTGACACGTGCTAATGGATAAGCAGCCATCGATCCAACTAAAATTAGTAGAATTGCTGCCCCAACAGTGATAATAAAAGAGTTCATAAATGCATTGGTTAAATTGGCACGTTCCCATGCTCGAGTAAAGTTTTCAAGTGTAAAATAATCTGGAAATACCCATCTTGAGCTAAAATCATTACTTACTTTTAAAGACGTTGTCGCAAGAATATAGAACGGAATGATATGAATGAGACAAATGACAAAAGCTATAATCGTTAGTATCCATTTTTTCGTTGAGCTCATTTTACTCATTACGCCTCTACCTCCTTCCGTCTAAAATAAATAAGAGCAACTAAACTAATGATCAAAATAATCATTGCCATCAGTACCCCTTGAGTAGCAGCATAACCCGCGTCCTGTCTTCTAAAGTAAAGAGAATACATAAACGTAGACATCGATTGTGATGCATTCCCTGGCCCTCCACCTGTTAATGAAATAATGACATCAAATAACTTTAAGCCACCTATAACATTAAGAACAACATTGATTGTAATCGCAGGTGCTAGTAATGGCAGAGTGATCTTTTTGAATTGAGCAAAAGCTGACGCCCCGTCAATCGTCGCTGCTTCGTAATAGTCTTTTGATATACTTTGGAGTCCAGCTAAATAAATAATCATCGCAATCCCGACAAACTGATACGTGTTTACTAACACGATAATCCACGGATTAAAAGATGCATTTCCTAGAGCATTAATCGGTTCAAATCCAAGAAACATTAATACATCATTTAACGCACCACCTTGATACGCAAAGAAAAAGTACCAAATATACCCCATAATTAAAGGGCTAATAATAACAGGCAAATAGACAATTGTTCTAGTAAAGGCTTTTAATTTAATGCTTTGGTTTAGTAGCAACGCATACAAAAGTCCAATGACCGTTTGAAAAACCGTACTACCAATTCCATATAACAATGTATTTTTCACAACAAGCCACGTTGTAGGGTCAGAAAACATTCTTTTATATTGCTCTAACCCAACCCAGTTGTAACTTTGTGAAAATCCATTCCAATCTGTAAATGTAATTTTTATCCCATTAAAAAAAGGGTAAATGATAAACAAACTAACGAAGCACAAAGCAGGGATATACATCCACATTAGGGAGGATTGTTTTTTCCGTTTTACTTTTGGAGCTTTATTGGCTACTGCGACTTTTCTTTCCGCTACGGTTTGACTCATATTCTCAACTCCTTTTCATAACGTTCCATCCCAAATCTTCTATCAAATCTTGTATGAAGAACGGGGCAGTTCGTATCCCCCTCCCCCGTTCACCTCATTTGTTACCTCTACTGATTTCTCAAACGAAGATACTCCGATTCCATTTCTGCAGACACTTGTTCAGGCGTTAACGTATCCGCTAGTAATTCTTGACCCGTTGTTGCATATACATCCCACATTCCACTTGGTAAGTAAACACGATCAAAGTATGGTTGGATTTGAATGTGAGCCCACTTATCGTAAAATTCCGTGTAATAGTTTTCTGTTTCAACATTGGTAATTCCAGCTGGTAAAGACGTTGCTTCAGCTAATTTTTTTGCATTTTCTGGTTGAGCAAGGAACTCAATAAATTGTTTGGCTTCCTCTAGTTTTTCTGAATCTTTAAATACAGCAAATGTATTACGCTCTCCACCAATCCAGCTTGGCTCATCACCTTCCCAATAGGCAGGAACCGGGATTGTTCCTACTTGAATTTCTGGATTAAGCTCTGTTACCGCAGGGCCAAACGCTCCACTAGCGAAGGCAAACGCAATTTTATTTTGAGCCATTAATTCAATTCTCTGAGCTTCACTAGCAGTTAGTACATCTTTATTTAACAAGTCTTTCTCTTGCAACCCTTTTAAGAACTCAGCCAGTGGTGTATAGTTTGACCAATCAAAAGAGCCATCTAATAGATCTTCTTCAAAGTTGTTGCTCTCATCTGTTACAAGTAGCGGCGTAGATAACTGATCTAAAACTTGTGCAATTGTGTATTGGTTACTCCCTGGAATCCAAAGTGGCGTTACTTCTCCATCACTTTTTTCTTTAACCGTCTCCATTGCTTGAACCCACTCATCAAACGTAGTCGGCAAGTCAATTCCATATTCTTCTAGCAAATTAGCATTATACATAATGCCATCTTTTGCTTGGTTAATAGGAAATGCATACACTTTGCCATCCTCGTCTTTCAAAATCGGAGCCATCGCTTGGTCAAAATGTTCAATCCAATCCATATCACTCAAATCGGCTACATATTCACCATAACGATTCACTGCCCAACCATGTGTATCAAATAAATCAGGAAGATCATTTGAGGCCATTCTTACTCGCAACTGATCCTCGTAACCCGTACCTGGAAAATTTACATCAACTGAAATGCCTGTTTCTTCTGTAAAAGCAAGAGCAAGTTCTTCAATCGCTTCCCTCTCAGCATCTTCATTCACCCCAGAATAAAGCGATAGACTATCACTAGAACTACTAGACCCAGTAGAGTCTCCTCCACAAGCTGTTAGCATCATTGCACCCATCAAAATACCAGTAAACGTTCTAACTATTTTTCTCATAATGATCCCCCTACAATCTTATTAGATTTGTTCTCTCATCACTGTGCAACACAACCTACGAGTTCTTCTACCGGATCCCCTCCAAACATGTGAAGCGCTTACAAACAATAACAAAAAATTTTTCTACTGTTTATTTCGCCCTTTGAATTAGTTTAGTAAATTAATTAACTTTATTAAGTAAAATAATAACCTATATTACACTCTGAATCAATGCTTTTTTTTAAAATTTTTTAATTATTAACACAAAAAGAGCTTTTTTTAGTAAAAAGCTCCATTAACATTACTTATAAATTGCTAAAATACTCTCATTAGTTAGTTAGGCGACAACTACTTTCTCTCACAATTAACTTAGTTGGAATCTCGAGTTTAAATGGAATTTCTCTACCTTCAAAGCGATCTATTAAAAGTTTAACAGCAGCCTTACCCATTTCCTCTGTATACACTTTAATCGTCGTTAAAGCCGGCTGGGTAAAACTAGCCATCTCTACATCATTGAAGCTGACTATACTAATATCGTCAGGAATTTTAATCCCTAACTCATGCGAGGCTCTCATTGCTCCGATTGCCATTGCGTCACTAGCAATAAAAAAAGCACTTGGCAAATCTTCTTTCTCACCAGCCTTTTTCATCAATGCATATCCGTCGCTAATGAGGAACTGTTTTGAGATATACATATATTCGGGCTGATAAAGCCCCTGTTTCTTCATTACTTCTTCATAGGCTTTTTGACGTCGGTCCATAATTTCATTATCGTGTTGATCTGTCTCTCTCCCTCCTATAAAGCCAATTTTAGTATGTCCTAAAGAGAATAGATGTTCCAAGGCAGCTTTGGTCGCTTTTTCATGATCAATGATCACCGCATCATATATGTCATTTTTCGATACATAGTTAATAAAAACAATATTGCGGTTCACTTTTTGAACTAGAAGTTTTTCATCTTCTTCACTAATCATCCCCACAACAATTACCCCGTCAAGATGGTTCATTTGAATATCTGTCATACCACCTGAGTTATGACTAATCTTCTTTACCAACAATCCTCTTTCCGAGCACTCACTTTCTATCCCTTTACGAATCGATAGAAAATACGTATCTTCCCATTCGTATTCAGGTGAACAAAACATAACGATCCCTATTTCTCTTTCCCCTACAATAGATACAGATTTGCTTTCTGTAAAGCGCTTTCGAACCGGAACGTAATTTAACTCTTTTGCAATCTCCATAATCCGGTCTCTAGTTTCACTTGTGACAGAAAGGTTTTTATCATTATTTAACACTCTCGAAACAGTCGCCGTGGAAACTTTCGCTAACTCCGCGATATCCTTTATTGTCGCCATCTATTTTCTCCTTCTCACATTCAAGTAAATTTATAAGTAAATTTTTTAGTTAACTATTTATTAGAATTGTAGCATGAGTTATGAACGAACACAATCCATTGTTTAGCTATAAAAAAGAACCTCCCACTGTTGAGAGGCTCTCTGACAATAAAGTTTCTATCTCCGTTGCTTCCGGTCCTTCGGTGTTAGCATTTGAAAATGCTGATACATATTGACAAATTCAGCTGGCAATGTCCCGCCATACTCTCCATCTAAATTTAACTGCATATCTCCTATTACTTGCACCTTAATTCGGTTTGCATGGACATACATCACTTTAGGATGATGGATGTGCTCTCCCCGCAGAGCAAGTGTTGCGAGGTGAAGAAATTCAGGAAAAGATAGTTTTTTAACAATAATAAAATCAAACATTCCGTCACGTAACGAGGCTTTAGGTGCTAATTTCTCGAAGCCACCTACGGAGTTAGTATTGGCAACGAGAAACATCATAATCTCACCTTCAAATAGTTTGCCATCATATTCAATTTTAACCATTTGTGGCGAGATTTGCGGTAGTTTTTCTAAACCTTTAATATAATAAGCTAGCTGCCCTACAGCCGTTTTCATTTTGCTTGGTACTTCATACGTAAGTTCTGTAAGCGATCCACCTGCAGCAATGTTCACGAAATATTTGTCATTGACTCGTCCAATATCAACGGGCTCAAAATGTTCTCCACATAAAATATCACAAGCTCTTTCAATATCTCTAGGAATGTGCAGCGCACGGGCAAAATCGTTCGTTGTGCCTGCTGGAATTATACCTAGATTCGGTCTTTTAGGCAGGTCCGCTAGTCCATTCACCACTTCAAAAATGGTTCCGTCTCCTCCGGCAGCCACAACTAAATCATAGCCGTTCTCTCCTGCCTTTTTAGCTGCTCGCTTCGCACATCCTTCTCCTGTCGTCGCATGCGCGGATGTTTCATACCCGCTTGTTTCGAGTCGTTCTAAAATGTATGCTAAATTTTTTCGGATTTGCTCCCGTCCGGAAGTTGGATTATAAATAAGTCGAGCTCTTTTCATTGCCGATCCCCTACTTTAATAACAGAATTAATTTCCACACTTTGTCAAAGAATCACTGCTTGTATTGTACATTACTTCAAGCCTATTGGGCAAATCGAACAATCTTGCACCTATTTCATAAAAAAATCTGACTCACTAAAGCCACTGCTTTATGAGTCAGATTTGACTATCTCTTACCGCTTTGCGATTTCCTCAAGCAATAGTTTGTTGACCATTGGAGGGTTGGCTTTTCCTTTTGATGCTTTCATAATTTGTCCGACAAGGAAGCCAATTGCTTTTTCTTTTCCATTTTTATAATCTTCAACAATATTAGGGTTGTTATCTAATACTTCTGTGACCATTTTAAGAAGTTCGCCTTCATCAGAGATTTGTACAAGGCCTTTGTCCTTTACAATTTGCTCTGGATTTCCACCGGCTTCAATAAGTTCTTTAAACACGGTCTTCGCAATTTTAGAAGAGATCGTCCCTTTTTCAATAAGTTGAATCATTTGCGCAAGACCTTCAGGTGTTAACGCTACCTCATGAAGCTCTTTTTGCTCAGCATTTAAATAGGCAGATACTTCTCCCATTAACCAGTTTGATGCTTGCTTTGCTCCTGCACCTTTGCCTACCGTTTCTTCAAAGAA
Organism: Alkalihalobacillus sp. MEB130; assembly: GCF_032335535.1. Classification (NCBI taxonomy): domain Bacteria; kingdom Bacillati; phylum Bacillota; class Bacilli; order Caryophanales; family Bacillaceae; genus Alkalihalobacillus; species Alkalihalobacillus sp. MEB130. The sequence goes on along the minus strand of NZ_JAOANA010000025.1, from coordinate 50,000 downwards.
ATCAGCCATTTCTTTTGTTAACGTAAGAACCGTCGCATCGTATGCTGGCAAGCCCAATTCTTCCACATAACGCTTCTTACGTGCGTCTGGAAGCTCTGGGATGTCTGCGCGAACACGCGCTTTCCATTCCTCATCAATATACAAGTCAACAAGATCAGGCTCCGGGAAGTAACGGTAATCGTCAGAACCCTCTTTTACACGCATTAAAATGGTTTTATTTGCCGCTTCATCATAACGACGTGTTTCTTGTTCAATTACTCCGCCAGAAAGAAGAACTTGTTCTTGTCTCTTCTCTTCATACTCAAGACCTTTTCGTACAAAGTTAAAAGAATTTAAATTCTTCAGCTCTGTCTTCGTACCAAATTCTTCTTGTCCGACTGGACGCAAGGATATATTCGCATCACAACGAAGCGACCCTTCTTCCATTTTACAATCAGATACACCGGTGTATTGAATGATGGCCTTAAGCTTTTCTAAATAAGCATACGCCTCATCCGGTGTACGAATATCAGGTTCTGATACAATTTCAACTAATGGTGTTCCTTGACGGTTATAGTCCACAAGTGAATAGCCACCGCCAGAATGTGTCAATTTCCCTGCATCTTCTTCCATATGAATACGCGTAATCCCAATACGCTTTTTCACGCCATCCACTTCAATTTCTATCCAACCGTTCTCACCAATCGGTTTATCAAATTGCGAGATCTGATAAGCTTTTGGATTGTCTGGATAAAAATAATTCTTCCGGTCAAACTTCGTGTCAGTTCTCACTTCACAGTTAAGAGCCATCGCAGCTTTCATTGCGAAGTCAACTGCTTTCTTATTTAAGACTGGCAAAACTCCTGGATATCCTAGGTCAATGACACTTGTGTTTGCATTTGGCTCAGATCCGAAGTGGTTCGGACTTGCTGAGAAAATTTTCGATTCTGTCTTTAATTCTACGTGGACCTCTAGTCCAATAACGGTTTCGAAACTCATTGCTCGTCTCCCCCTTACAACGTTGGTTTTTGCGTGTGATAATCTGTTGCTTGCTCAAATGCATGCGCCACACGGTAAACAGTGCTTTCATCAAAATGTTTTCCGATAATCTGAAGTCCAAGTGGCAACCCATCTTTGAAACCACAAGGAACAGAAATTCCTGGAACACCAGCGAGGTTTACTGGAATCGTCAAAATATCATTTGCATACATCGTTAATGGATCTTTTGTATTTTCACCAATTTTGAACGCTGGCGTTGGTGTAGTCGGACCAACAATTACATCATAATTTTCAAAAACTTTTTCAAAGTCTTGCTTAATTAATGTACGTACTTGTTGAGCTTTTTTATAGTAAGCATCATAGTAGCCTGAACTTAATGCAAACGTCCCAAGCATGATCCGGCGTTTTACTTCATCACCAAAACCTTCTGCACGTGTTTGCTTGTACATTTCAATCAAGTTCTCTGCATTATCTGCACGGTAACCGTAACGCACCCCGTCAAAACGTGCTAAGTTCGCAGAGGCTTCAGAAGATGAGATTAAGTAGTATGTTGCTAACGCGTATTTTGAGTGCGGAAGGGATACTTCTTCCCATGTTGCTCCTTGTGCTTCTAGTACTTTTAATGCGTCTAGTACCGATTGCTTCACTTCTTCTTGGACACCTTCACCAAGATATTCTTTTGGAACGGCAATCTTTAACCCTTTTACATCGCCTGTTAGAGAAGATAGGAAATCAGGCACTTCTACATTGGCTGACGTGGAGTCCATTGGATCCAAGCCAGTAATTGATTGAAGCAGATACGCATTATCTTCTACATTTCGAGTAATAGGACCAATTTGATCCAGTGAAGATGCAAAAGCCACTAATCCGAAGCGTGATACTCTTCCATATGTAGGTTTTAGCCCAACGACTCCACAAAAAGCAGCTGGCTGACGAATAGAACCACCTGTATCTGAACCTAAAGAAAATGGTACCTCTCCTGCTGCAACAGCAGCTGCTGATCCACCACTAGAGCCACCAGGAACGGTTTCTAAATTCCATGGATTTTTTGTTTCTTGAAAAGCTGAATTCTCGGTTGATGAACCCATTGCAAATTCATCCATATTCACTTTCCCAATCGTAATCGACTGGGCATCTCGTAACTTTTGAACAACAGTCGCATCATAAATAGGGTCAAAGTTTTCAAGAATGCGACTCGAACAAGTCGTACGAAGACCCTTTGTCACGATGTTATCTTTTACCCCAATCGGCATACCAAATAAAAGGCCACGCTCACTGCTTGAGCTAAGTGCTTCATCTAGCTCTGCGGCATAAGCGCGTGCCCTTTCTTCATCAAGCGTAACAAACGCTTTAACTTTGCTATCAACTTCAGCAATACGTTTGTATGATTCGTCAACGAGGTCAGAGACTTTTAGCTCTTTGTTTAGAAGCATTGTATGAAGCTCTGACATCTTGTGGTCAAATAAAGACATGAAGCTTGTCCTCCCCTACTATTCTATAATAGACGGTACTCGAATTTGTCCGTCTTCATGATCTGGTGCATTTTTTAGAACTTCATCAACTGGCAAACCTTTTTGCGACTTATCTTCTCGCAACACATTTTTCATATCAAGTACATGAGTGGTTGGCTTTACACCTGTTGTATCTAGTTCATTTAATTGTTCTGCAAATGTAATAATCGCATCAAGTTGTTCTGTAAACATTTTCGTTTCTTCTTCTGTTACCGCAAGCCTTGCTAGGTTTGCTACATGCTTAACTTGCTCCTCTTGGATTCGTGACATCACTATTCACCCCCGAAAAAATTCGATCATTTTGACAATATGATTAATAATACCAAATAACCCTGCTATAGGCAACAAAGCCCAATCATTACAAGCGTTAGACAACCAAAAAAGGGGTTACCCCAAATGGCCTTTTTGCCAATTGAGATAAGCCCAAATCAATGCGGGAAGTCACTACTTAGTAGTAAACGGCACCGAAATGATCGCTACCAGTTTTAGAACATCGCCTTACCCGTTTTTACATATTCGTTTTTGCTTGCTCAAACTCTTCTTCCATTTTAGCAGATGGGCCATCTCCTACATAACTAAAGACCATAGCTGCAATCCAAGCTAAAATAAAACCAGGAATGATCTCATAGAGACCGAGAATGGAAAACTGTTCAGCAGACAACCCGAACCACGTTTCAAGCTCTGCCCAAATAATGACCGTCAGACCTCCGACAATCATGCCCGCTAAGGCTCCGTTTCTTGTCATCCGTTTCCAGAACAAAGCTAAAATTAGCACAGGACCAAAAGCAGCTCCAAAGCCGGCCCACGCATATCCGACTAAATCAAGAACAGAGCTTTCTGGATTATAAGCAAGCGCGATCGCAATAAGTGCAATCACAACAACACCGATTCTCCCTACCCATACAAGCTCTTTATCACTCGCTTGCTTACGAATAAACCCTTTATACACATCTTCAGCAAGCGCACTCGAAGAAACGAGTAGCTGTGAATCAATGGTACTCATAATCGCTGATAAAATTGCAGCTAATAAAAACCCTGCAACCCATGGGTTAAAGAGAACTTGGGTAAACATAATAAATAACGTTTCATGTGATCCATCCGCTAACGCTTGGCCTCCCGGACCATTGGCAGAAAAATAGGCAATCCCTACAAAACCCGTAAAAATTGCGCCAAATAAAGCAAGCACCATCCATGTCATCCCAACCGCACGCGCTTTGGGAATTTCTTTCACTGATTTTACCGCCATAAAACGCGTCACGATATGAGGCTGCCCAAAGTAACCCAAGCCCCATGCAAGCAACGAAACAATCCCAATAAACGTTGCTCCTTGGAACGCATCTAAATAGGCAGGATCAATCGCTCCTACAGCATTCACCGTTTCACTCCAGCCACCCATGGTTGAGATGGCTACAAGCGGAACAATAATTAATGCGAGGAACATTAAAATCCCTTGGAAAAAATCCGTCCAACTTACCGCAAGAAAACCTCCTAAAAATGTGTACGAAATAATCACAATCGCACCAATCCAAAGAGCTTGCGTGTACGTCATTCCAAATGATGCTTCAAAAAGGAAAGCACCACCGACAAGTCCAGAAGAAGTATAAAAAGCAAAGAATACTAAAATAACAAGTGCTGAGATAATACGCAATACTTTCGACTTATCATGAAAACGATTTTCCAAAAAATCAGGCAACGTAATCGAATCATTCGCAACTTCTGTATAGGTGCGAAGACGCGCTGCAACAAACTGCCAATTTAAATACGCACCAATAGCTAACCCAACAGCAATCCATATTTCACCCATTCCACCAATGTACATTGCCCCTGGTAGACCAAGTAATAACCAACTACTCATATCAGAAGCACCGGCACTTAGCGCTGCTACACTTCCACCTAATCGTCTTCCACCAAGAACATAGTCTGATAGATTACTAGTTAACCTATAGGCTACTACCCCTATCACGAGCATCCCAATTAAATAAACGATAAACGTAATAATTGTGGCTAGTTCCACGTTCACTCACTCCTTTTTCTAAATAACGACACCAATGTAAAAAGTATTAATAATGGCATTGGAATATATAGCAACAACCAAGTTGCTGTAGTTAAACTATATTCCATCTTGTCACCTCCTTTTTTCCGCTTATGCAAGTACTATGCAAGTATATCTACCAACATGACATAAACAAGCGTTTGTTTAATTTCCGGGACATGCTGTCTATCATAACATAAATTTAAAGCAACAACATCCGTTCAAGATTGTACCCATGATCCCAGTTGCATATTTATACACATAATTGTTATTTGCAAACGTTATTTCACCTGTATACTTATAGATATACACCATTGATCATCTTCATTAATTTTGCTATCCCTCTGTTTCAACAAAAAAATCCAGCCAAAGACAAGAATCACCTTTTTGACTGGATCTTATATTATATTGTTTTACTCATTATCGCGAACCTTTGACATAAGGTTTCCCAACAGCCTTTGGTGCATCAGCTTTCCCAACAAAACCTGCTAAAGCTAAAATCGTTAAAACATAAGGTGCGATATTTAACCAAACCGATGGAATGTTAGCTAAAAGAGGTATTTGTTGACCTGTAATACTTAACGCTTGAGCTAAACCAAAGAACAAGGCTGCCCCCATAATTCCAATCGGGTTCCATTTTCCAAAAATCAAAACGGCAAGTGCCATAAAACCTTGACCAACAATGGTTGTGCCGGAGAAATTCCCTGAAACGGTAACGGCAAAGACAGCCCCTCCCAAACCAGCAAACGCACCACTGATCATAACACCCACATACCTCATCTTGTTAACATGAATCCCCATTGTATCAGCTGCCATTGGATGTTCTCCAACGGAACGAAGGCGCAATCCAAAAGGGGTAAAATAGACAAGGTAGTAAACCACGAATACAAGAAGCAACGCAATGTAAGATGTTATATAAGCATTTGAAAAGAACAAAGGTCCTATAATTGGAATGTCACTTAACACTGGCACATCAAAACGATAAATACGATTTTGAATGTAGTCGGTTTGCCCTTTGTTATAAAACAAGCGAACGAGGAAAACCGTTAAACCAACAGCCAAGAAATTTAATGCCACACCACTAACAATCTGATCAGCACGGAACGAGATCGATGCTACTGCATGGAACAACGAAAATACTGCTCCAATCAAGACAGCCGCTAACAACGCAATCCAAGTTGAGGTTGCCCCAAAACCCATTCCTTCTAATGTCAGGGTTACAATAATACCTGTAAACGCTCCTACAACCATTAAACCCTCTAACCCAATATTGACAACTCCAGATCGTTCACTAAATAAACCGCCTAATGCTGTTAAGATAAGAGGGGCCGCGGCGTATATCGCAGCTGGAACAACAAGCGCCAAAATCTGCATGAAATCCATTTAAATCCCCTCCTTCTTAATTCGGTTCATAACCCACCTGATAATGTAACTTGATGCAACAAAGAAAATAATTAACGCAATAACGATATCAATTAATTCAGCCGGTACACCAGCTCGTGACTGCATCGTTAGAGCACCAACTTGTAGTCCACCAAATAGGAAAGAGGCTAAAAAGACTCCTATCGCTGTATTCGCACCTAATAACGCAACAGCGATTCCATCAAATCCAACTCCTGTAAATCCTGAAAGAATCCCCATATAACCATACGTTCCAAGCCCTTCCATTGCACCTGCTACTCCCGCAAAACTTCCTGAAATGACCATGGATAACACGATATTTCTCTCAACATTCATCCCCGCATATAAAGATGCATGTTGGTTAAAGCCGACAGCTCGTAATTCATAGCCTTTTGCTGTCTTCCAAAGGATAAACCACAGTACAACACATGCAATCAGTGCTACAATAATCCCGAAGTGAAGCCTTGAATAATCGGTGATTGACTGTAAAAATGGGGAAGCCAATGAAGCTGTTGGCGAGATGGTTTCCGTTCTTTCGCCAGGCACAAGTAAGTAGCTTCGAATGATATAATTCACGGTATACAAAGCAATATAGTTCATCATAATGGTTACAATGACTTCATGAACTTGAAAACGTGCTTTTAAAAACCCTGGGATAAATCCCCATAAAGCTCCAGCTACAGCTCCTGCGATAATAGCCAGTGGCAGATGAATCATCATTGGTAGCTCAAAAGCAATCCCTACATAAACAGATGCTAACCATCCAACAATGACTTGACCTTCAACCCCAATATTAAATAGACCCGTTCTAAACGCAAAAGCAACAGCAAGCCCGGCTAAAATAAGCGGGGTCATTGAGCGCAATGTTTCCCCAACATAATAACTATCACTAAAAATTCCTTGAAGCAGTGCAGAATAAGCAACAAAAGGATTATAACCACTTACGAGCATAACAATGGCTCCAATTAAAATCCCTAAGAAAACAGCAACTAAAGGTACTGCAAATGACAATAATCTTCCTTTTGGAAGCCATTTTTCCATCATTCTGCTTCACCTTCTTTCTCTTTCTTTCCACCAGCCATAAGTAGACCTAGTTCTCTTTCATTTGTTTGATCAGCGTCTACAATAGCGACAATTTCACCTTCATACATAACCGCAATACGATCACTAACATTAAGAATTTCGTCTAATTCCAGAGACATTAACAGCACCGCGCGTCCTTTATCTCTTTCTTTTACAATTCGTCTGTGAATCGACTCGATTGCACCAACATCTAAACCACGAGTTGGTTGTGCGGCAATTAAAAAGTCAGGTGATCGATCGACTTCTCGAGCAATAATTGCTTTTTGTTGATTTCCCCCAGATAGTGCTCTTGCTGGAGTATATTCACTTGGTGTTCTTACATCGAAATCTTCAATAAGCGTTCTGGCCTTCTTATAAATTTCAGGATAATCAAGAATTCCACCTTTAGAGAACGGCCTTTGATAGTACGTTTGCAATACGATGTTTTCACCAATGCTAAAATCCAATACTAATCCATGTTTGTGGCGGTCTTCTGGTATATGTCCCACACCAGATTGAGTTACTTTCCTTGGCTTAAGATTCGTGATTTCTTTTCCATTTAATAAAATGGATCCAGACTCAGCTTTTCGTAATCCAGTAATCGCCTCAATCAACTCTGATTGACCGTTTCCTTCAATTCCTGCTAACCCAATGATTTCTCCAGCTTTCATTTCAATACTTAACTGGTTAACTGCATTGACTCCACGAGCATCTTTCACTACTAAATCTTTTACTTCTAATACAACCTCTTTAGGAACAGCTGGGTCTTTTTCTACACCAAAATTCACTTCACGACCAACCATCATGGCTGCAAGCTTATCCGGATTCGTGTCACTTACATCTACCGTCCCAATTCCTTTTCCACGTCTAATCACGGTACAACGATCACAAACCGCCATAATCTCTTTTAGCTTGTGAGTAATTAAGATAATGGACTTGCCCTCATTCACTAACTTTTTCATAATTCCTATTAGCTCTTGAATCTCTTGTGGCGTTAAGACAGCAGTTGGCTCGTCAAAAATTAATATATCTGCCCCGCGGTACAAGGTCTTTAATATTTCTACCCTCTGTTGCATACCAACAGAGATATTTTCAATTTTTGCATACGGATCGACTCGCAAACCATATTGTTCTGAAATCTGTTCGATTTCCTTTGCCGCCTTTTTAATATTAATTCTTCCCGCTTTTTTTGGCTCATTACCTAAAATAATATTCTCCGTTACAGTAAACTTTTCAACGAGCATAAAATGTTGGTGAACCATTCCAATGCCAAGTTTATTTGCTACATTTGGATCGGTTATTTTCACTTTCTCTCCGCGAACGATAATTTCACCTTTTTCTGGTTGGTATAAACCAAACAACACATTCATTAGTGTTGACTTACCAGCACCATTTTCACCGAGAAGAGCATGAATTTCGCCTTTTTTTACTTGAAGCGTAATATTATCATTGGCCACAATTCCAGGAAATTCTTTACGGATGTTATTCATCTCAATAACATGACTCACTTGGAACCACTCCTAACTATGTACTAACGAAAACTGTCAATTTAGATGGGGCAATGAAGGATTGGGTGAATAGCAATCCTTCATTGTCCCTTGCGTCTTTTTTAACTTTTTGAAAGGCTGTTTTCGCATACTTTGTTGTTTTTATGGGATACGTGTTCTCCTCATGTTCGTTCCATTGCGCTTCAGCCACTCGCACCCGCAAGGAGGTGCCGAGCCTCCTCGGCTACGCCAGAGGGGTCTTGCCCCTACCTCTTTATTCCCGCAGGAGTCGAGTGACTTCCGCTCCATTTCACTAAGAGGAAAAACTATTTTATAGCAACAATCTTTACGAAAACAGCCTTTTGAAAAGAAAGAGGCTGGGACATAACTAAAAGTATTTAACTGAGAATCCGAACGATGCACAACTATAGCGAAGTATATTTCCGGAGCGATTGCTATGCATCCAAATCGTTTTGTTCGGATATCTCATTACTAAAAACTCTTTTGTCCTAGCCTCTTTTTACACGATCAATTATAGAGAAAACTCTTCAAATTCTTCATCCGTTTGTGGTACTGAAATCTCACCAGCTTGGATTTGTTCTAAATACTCCACAACCGCATTTAAGATTTCTTCTGATAAGTTATCTCTTGTTGGAGCAATTCCGACACCATCATCTTCAATACCAAACTCTAATACTTCACCACCAGGGAAGTCTCCATTCATTGTACGCTCAGTAACTGCATAAACAGCCGTATCAACACGCTTAACCATAGAAGTTAACGTAACAGATTGTTCACCCTCATAAATTCCTTCTTCATGTTGGTCTTGGTCCACACCAATAACCCATACGTCCTCACCGTTTAAAGCACGATTTCTTGCCTCAGTGAACACACCGTTACCCGTTCCACCTGCAGCATGATAAATAATATCAGCACCTTGGCTATACATTGTATTGGCAATTTGTTGTCCGCGAGTTGCGTCGTTGAAGCTTTCAGCATATTGAACAACTACTTCAGCATCTGGATTAACTGCTTTCACACCAGCTTTAAAACCATTTTCGAACTTTTTAATTAACGCACTCTCAACCCCGCCAATGAATCCAACTTTATCACCAGTTGTTTGCATTCCAGCAGCTACCCCTACAAGAAAAGATCCTTCATGTTCTTTAAATGTAATATTAGCTACGTTTGGCAATGGTTGTCCGTCATCATCTGTTACAACCATATCGACGATTGCAAATTGAGCATCTTCATTTTGTGTAGCAACGGTACGTGTTGCATCTTCCATTAAGAATCCAATTGCCCAAGCAAGGTCAACATCCTCACGAATGAGGTTACGAAGATTTGGTTCAAAATCTGCGATATCACCAGATTGGATATAACGATATCCTGTACCTTCTTCTAGTCCTAAGTCTTGCCCAAGCTCACTAAGTCCTTGCCATGCAGATTCATTGAATGATTTGTCGTCAATTCCACCAACATCAGTAACCATTCCTACTGTAAAATCTGCAACCTCTGTTGCTTCATCAGCTGGAGCAGCATCTCCTGTTTCAGGTGTTTCTTCTTCTGCTGCACCACATGCTGTTAAAGCAACTGCAGCAGCTACTGTCATTGTTACTGTACGTAACCACTTTTTCATGTAAAGTCCCCCTTTTTCTTTTTCGTGCGAACGCCTTCATTTGGTACGGACACACTCGTGTAGTACTAAGTAAGTGACGAGTTCTTTGCTTAGGTTTTCACGTAACGTTCGTTCTATTCCTATTTTGCTAAAAACTGCTTCTTCTTAGTTTTATTCATGCTGTTATGTATGGTCCAAATACCGACTTATGTTCGTCAGACATCTGACCTCTTACAAGTAATCTTTCGAACGAACTAAATATATCATGTACATACATATTTATAAATAGTTTTTTTTAGTAAAATTCTTTGTAATTCGACATTTTTTTTAACGTGGAAAGAAACTTCTCATATGCATTTACAAACAAACCGCCCTTCATTATAATACCTCTTTTTCTGCATAGACAAGAAAAAGGAACTAGACCGCTCCTACTCTATGCAGGAAACGACCTAGTTCCTCGTTACTTAATTGAACACATGAATAAACGGTTCATCATTTGGGTTTTGAACAACAATACTTTCCGTATTGCCTGAGACTGACGTAACCGTTACACTCACTTTATAATTCCCCTGAAATCTTTGTTGAATTTGACTAGCTACATACTGAGATAAAGCAACGATTTCCGCTTTCCCTTGAAATCTAAGAGGAATCTCAATTTGGAGCTCTTGAATTTGATTATCAACATAATACCCTTTCCCAACAACCCCTACAAAAGTATCAAAAAACGCCTGGATATCATCTTTAAAACGTTGGAATTGATCGGCTTCATTTCGCGCCTCTTGATTTGCTTCATTTGATGGGAATAAGTAATATCTTTCATTAATCCTCTGCCATCTGTCCAAGTTATTTCTAGGTTCTGCTTTTGCTCTAGCAATAAAGTGACCCGGGATAACCGATTCACGCGGTTGCTCTTGGAATAGAGCAAACACAATTGGAATGTCTTCAAAAGAGCCATCTTCTATTTCTTCTGAACGTAATCTTGTTAAAATTTCATCCGCGATCTTTTGACCTTCCCGCTCAATCACATCGTCTGGAATAGGCAATTCATAATAATTAAAACCACCATTGTCCTCTACCACTCGGAAGTTATATATACTGTTCATGGAAAGTCCAATGACAATACCACCAAGGTTCAATTGACCATTATCCCCTTCAACAAGATAGTTATGTTCGAGGATATGGGATATATAGCGTGGTTGACTTTCCTCCCGCTCTCGCATCGTACCGCCTTCTCCAAGAGCTGGGTTTAACCCTAGTGGATTGTCTTCTTCGTCATACCTCATGAGCCAACTATTTAACGTATTCCGTTTAATAAATTGCCCTTCTCTAAAAAAATATTTTTCTTGATCAAAATACTCCTGCGCAATACGCGTTAACCCAATCTCCAGTTGGCCTAAATCAAGGCGATTGTGGACAACTGCGTTCCCAAACCCTCTCGATTCCCCGTGTAAATAAGAACCATCATATAATACGCTTTGATAATAGTTATCTGGAGTAATAATTTGTGGAACTACTTCTACTACTTGTTCCTGCTCATGTTGATCTGTCTCTTCTATCACCTGATCCTCTTCAGGTGAGGTAGAAAAGCAGCCCGTTAAAAATACCACAAGCACACAAGTCATTCCCCATTTTTTCAACATAACCAATCTCCCTCCTCTCTCTACCTTCGCTCACTCACTACTTCAACGAGCTTGGCTTCATCCCAAATTTCTATATTTAGCTCTTCTGCTTTTGTTCTCTTCGATCCAGCCTCTTCACCGGCAATGACAAGGTCTGTCTTCTTACTAACGCTTCCTGTTACTTTTCCGCCTAAAGATTCGATCTTTTCTTTCGCTTCTCCACGCGTCATTTGTTCGAGTTTACCAGTTAATACAACCGTTTTGCCAGCAAACGGGCTATCCGTCATATCGGACTCCTCAGGTGCTTTAGGTCCTTTATACACTAGATTAACTCCTAAGGAATCTAACTCTTCAATTAATTCAACTACTTTTTGCGTAGAGAAATATCGATGAATAGAGGCCGCCATTTTTTCCCCGATTTCATTAACAGCAACTAACTCTTCTTCTGACGCATCTTTCAGCTTATAGATTGTGTCAAATTCCATCGCTAGCGTTTTAGCGGCTTTGGCTCCGACAAACCGAATGCCTAATCCGAATAATAGTCTTTCAAGTGAATTATCCTTTGTTTTTTCAATAGCTTCAAGAAGATTATCTACCGATTTTTCGCCCATTCTTTCTAATTGTAAAAGTTCGTCACGTTTCAGTTTATATATATCTGCTACATCACGTACTAGATCATGTTCAAATAACTGACTAATAACCTTCTCACCAAGCCCATCAATGTTCATCGCATTTCTAGAAACAAAATGAATTAGCCCTTCACGAATTTGCGCCGGGCATTGTGGATTAATGCAACGTAGAGCTACTTCTCCTTCTAATCGTACTAGTTCACTTTCACAAGCAGGGCAATGTGTTGGCATTTTGAAATCCCGTTCAGAGCCATCTCTCAGTTCAGCAAGAACATTTACAACTTCAGGGATAATGTCTCCTGCCTTTTTAATCACAACAGAATCGCCTAATTTCAAGTCTTTTTCTCGAATTAAATCTTCATTATGAAGAGAAGCTCGTTTTACCGTTGTTCCCGCTACCGTAACAGGAGATAAGATCGCCGTTGGGGTTACGACTCCCGTACGACCAATGCTTAATTCAATATCGATAAGCTTGGTCACGACTTCTTCTGCTGGGAATTTAAAGGCGGTTGCCCATCTAGGACTTTTCGCGGTAAATCCCATTTCTTTTTGTTGATCAAGACGATCTACCTTAATAACAATTCCGTCAATGTCATAAGGGAGGCTCGCTCTTTTTTCTACCCATTCTTCTGTATATGCAATGACTTCATCTATATCGGAACAGTGCTTACTTTCGTTATTTACTCGAAAACCAAGCTCATGTAGATAAGCAAGTCCTTTAAGATGGGAGTCTATTTCTTTCCCTTCTATATGACCAATCGCATACACAAAAATTGATAAATTGCGTTTTGCTGCTAATTTCGGATTCAATTGACGAAGAGAACCGGCTGCTGCATTTCGCGGATTTGCAAACTTCTCTTCCCCCGCTTGTTCCTTTACCTGATTTAATGCTTCAAAGGATCCTTTCGGCATATAAGCTTCGCCGCGCACTTCTATTGTAACAGGCTCGCTTAATCGTAGAGGAATTGTCGGGATTGTTTTAAGATTGGCCGTTATATCCTCTCCAACGGTTCCATCTCCTCGTGTCGCTCCACGAACAAATCTACCATTTTCGTATGTTAAAGAAACTGCTAAACCATCTATTTTCAGTTCACAGCTATAGCTCACATCTCCCCCCACTAACTGCTTGACTCTACGATCAAAGTCACGCAAGTCAGTATCTGAGAAAGCATTTCCTAAGCTAAGCATAGGAATGCGATGCTCTACCTTCTCAAAGTATGGCAACGGCTCCCCACCTACACGTACAGTGGGTGAATCCTCACTAAAAAACTCAGGATGTTCTTCTTCAAGTTTTAGAAGTTCTTGCATAAGTGCATCATACTCTGCATCGGAAACAAGTGGCTTATCAAGAACATAATAATGATGGCCATACTCTTCTAATCGTTCCCTAAGTTCCTTTATGTGTTTCTCTGCCTGTTGCTTCTCCATAGCTTTCGTCCTTTCTCTCACACAATCAAAAGTGACTGAAGCAATCGAACAAACTCAGTCACTTTTGAACATTTACTGTTTTGTAATCGGAGCAAACTTCGCAAATAATCTCTTCACACCGGTCGGATTCGGGAAAGCAATATCTAATTCAAGTGATTCCCCATCTCCTTTTATGCTAACAACCGTACCAACGCCCCACTTTTGGTGAGCAGCTTTATCACCCACACTCCAGGAATAACTTTCCCCTCCTGTTTGCACAGTCCGTGGTCGATCGATTGTTCGAGAACGTTGTTGAGCAGTAGACGTTGAAGAGGCTGTGCCTTTTCGTGACCCCTTCATCCAATCTGACGTTGGCTTTGTGTCATTTAATGACTCCAAGCACTCTTCTGGAATTTCAGCAATGAAGCGAGAAGGAGGATTGGTACTCGTCCGACCATACATCGTCCGCAATCTAGCGTTCGTTAAATAAAGTTGCTTTTCTGCTCGGGTAATTCCAACGTATGCGAGCCTGCGCTCCTCTTGCATTTCTTCTTCTTCAAATAATGAACGGCTGTGTGGGAAGATCCCTTCTTCCATTCCTATTAAGAATACAAGTGGGAACTCTAATCCCTTCGCTGAGTGAAGAGTCATTAACGTAATCGCATCTTTCGGTTTGCCATCGTTATCATCATCTAACTTGTCAATATCAGCGACTAATGCAAGATCTGTTAAAAAGGCCACGAGTGACTTGTCATCATTTTGCTTTTCAAATTCATTCGTAACCGTAATAAATTCATCAATATTCTCTAACCGACTTTGTGCTTCAATTGTATTCTCATTTTTCAGCATTTCTCGGTACCCTGTCCGATCTAGTAACTCTTCTACTAGTTCTGTGACAGATAAGTACTCTTGCATCTGAACCCAATGTCCTAGCTGATTCGAAAAATCTTGTAATTTGGTAGCTGTTCGACCAGTGAATCCGATTTGCTCAACTTCTTGAAGGGCAGCAAACATAGAAATTCCTTGCTCAATCGCAAAGCCCCCAATTTTGTCTACGGTTGTTGCCCCAATTCCACGCTTAGGAACATTAATAATTCGTTGCAAACTTATATCATCATCTGGATTCGCAATCAAACGTAAGTAAGCAAGAACATCCTTAATCTCTTTACGATCATAGAACTTTGTTCCGCCGACAATATTATAGTCAATATTAGACTTCACAAAATATTCCTCGATTACACGTGATTGGGCATTAGTCCGGTACAAAATCGCGATATCAGAGTATTTATAGTTGTCTTTTTTCATCGCTTCTCTTATTCGTTCAACAACAAACTGAGCTTCAGATTGCTCGGTATCTGCTGCAAAATAGCCAATTCCACAACCAGCATCATTTTCTGTCCATAAATTTTTCTTTTTACGGTTCGGATTGTTTTCAATGACACGATTGGCCGCTTGGAGGATAATTTTCGTTGAGCGATAGTTTTGTTCAAGCAAGATTACTTTAGCATTTGGGTAATCTTCTTCAAATGAAAGGATATTCGAAATGTCCGCTCCACGCCAGCGATAAATGGACTGGTCTGAATCCCCCACTACACATAGGTTCTTAAAACGTTCCGCTATCATATTCACTAACATGTATTGGGCACGGTTTGGTTGCGATAGGTAAGAGTTTGAAGTTATCTCCGTCTTTTCCCCCGCTTAGTACCGTACGTGAGACTTTCACCTCATACGGCACCCCATCAATTAATTACTCGTTACATTATCGATTACACAGTTCCCGATACGTTTACGAAGGTCGTTAACTTTACTCAGTTGATCACCATTAAGCTTTAATTTCAAAAAATACTTCCTAACGGTTTGATCATTTACTGCATGGATTAATTTATGAATATCTTTTGTGATAAACAATAAATTATGGTAAGAGTCTTTTCCACCTTTTGCTTTTGGTTTCTTATGGTGAAGTTCCATATTGCCAATCTCCAATTCACTACCCGTTATTCCGCATTTACCCATTTGCGCAATGTACTTCGATAAACGATTATCATTATACTCCATACTTTGTGACTTAATGGGGTTTTCCATAAGGTAATGAACCATAAAAGATGGTACAGCTTCTTGACTATTATGAATTAAGACTCTTCCTTCTGCAGTGTAACTATTTTTCTCTTGAGTGAAATTAACTGGTTTCTTATGTTTAACCCCATCTAATGGGAATAGGGCTAGACCACAAGCAAAGATTTTCTTCTTTCCAAGATAATCTTTATAAGCAGTTTGGTGAAATTTCGTTACTACACCATTTTTGCTTCTAACCTTCTTTAATTTGTTGTACAGGATTCGTTTGACTGAGTAAGCAATTTCGCTGAAATCTTTAACCGCTTCGGTAGCTTGTCGATAGTAGTTGTGGAAGCCAAGAATGGTCGAGTTATATTTTGTTACTTCCGCTTTCTTTTGTAGCCGGCGAATACTCTCCAACTTGATCTTAATCTTTACTACTATTTTTCGTTTAGCCTTGTCCGACATATGCGATTTTACAACACGCTTTTTACCTTTTTGGATAACTTTAAATTTATACCCAAGGAATTCGGAGTAGTTTTTACGCAAGTTCACAACTTTTGATTTTTCATGACTTATCTCTAAGCTTAATCTTTCTTTTAACCATTTCTTTACCGCTTCGAAAACAGTAAAGGCAGTTTGATGGTCTCGACAAAATATCTTGAAATCGTCTGCATACCTGACAAAAAACATTTCTTTCAAGTTTGAAGTACGTTTTAATTCCCTATACTTCATCGATTGGTCTTTCCGCAGTTTACCACTAATTATACGATCTCTCATATAATCTTTTTTTGTCTTAAATGTTTCCCATTGATTACTCACCCACCAATCGAATTCATTTAAAACTACATTTGATAGTAATGGTGAAACAATCCCACCCTGCGGTGTCCCTTTTGTCGGTTTCCCAATCCCTTTAATTTCAGCTTTGAGAAGTTTAGATATTATCGAAAGAATGCGCTTATCCCTTATACCTAATGACCAGAGTTGTTTTAGCAGTTTGCCATGGTCAACGTTATCAAAGAAGCCTTTAATATCAACATCTACAACATAGTGCAGCTTGTTTCTATTAGCGAGTGTGACCGCTCTTGAAAATGCGTGTAACGTTCCACGGTTAGGTCTAAAACCATAACTATGTTTGTGAAACTTAGCTTCGCAAATAGGTTCTAATATTTGTTTTAAACACTGCTGTATAAGCCTATCTTCAATTGTTGGTATTCCGAGCGGTCTAACTCCACCATTTGGTTTGGGGATTTCCTTACGCCTCACTTTGTGTGGTTTAAAGTTCTCCAACCTGTTTTCAACGTACTTAACAAGTGTGCCAGGACTTCTTAATCCTATTTCAAAAATGGTGTTATTGTTTATCCCTGATGTCTTGCTACCTTGGTTTCTCTTAATATTTCGAAAAGCCAATTTGACGTTTGCAGGGTGTACAACCAATTTATATAGGTTTGTAAAGATTTCTCCCTCAGAACTTAACTTGTAAAGAGTATCGAACATATTTTGCGTGTTGTAATATTCATTATTTCTCAGCTTTTGCCGCTTTAACTTTCTCCGTTTCGTTTCGGTATCAGTCAATTACTCACCTCATTTACAAACCTAAGCAATTTGTAAAATTCAGCTTTCACTTCTCTTAGTCATACTCGAACCTGATTTCTGTGTGTAATAATGTCGTCTTCAACTAATTGACTAGTGGCTATCCCTCCACTGCTTGTTATCACAGCTTCTTCGGTACTGTACCACCACCTTCACCAATATAAAGGTAAGTTATATAGGAAATAATTATTTTCCTTACCACCGCTTCAATGAGTGCAAACTCTCCACGTTATTGGCTTACCACGTTCCAAGAATCTTATCTGTTCATATACCCTTAGATGATTCCTCTAGCCCTGTTAGCTTGATGGTGCCTGTAACACCATAAGGTATTTCATAAAGACAAATTTTACTCTACCTCACTAACCCAAACACGTTGGACTATCCATTTCGAATAGCTATACCTCTAGAGCCGTACATTCGGAATTTTGTCCATAGATGGTTGTTTCATCTACATTCTCATCATAGGTATTTTGTAGAACCCCGGTCTATTAGTCACACCCCCTGCCTCCAGGGAGCTTTCCTCGACTTAACGTTAGGATGACCTTCAACCGACTTCACCGAGCTTATAACCCCCATTGTTTTGCACCAATGGACGCTATTCGGAGGATTAGGCGAGCCTTTCAGGGCGTTACCCCTTCATTCGACTCTTCAGATTCTCAGTTCTCCTAGTTTGTTAACTAGTGGCTAATCTTTTCAATTAGCAACGTGTCGCACTATCTTGATACTCGTCGACTAAAATGTACTGAAATTTCCGTTGATAGTACTGTAATACTTCAGGGTCGAGTTTAAATAATTCAATCGTCTTCATAATGAGATCATCAAAATCAAGTGCATGGTTTTTCCTTAGTTGCTTTTGGTATTCGACATATACTTCCGCGGCTGTTTGCTCATACGGACCTGTGGCACTTGCTGAAAATTGATCTGGTTTTTTTAATTCATTTTTGGCACTACTAATCGTCCCAAGAATGCCACGTGCTTCAAACTTCTTCGGATCAATGTTCTTGTTTTTTAAGATTTGTTTAATAACCGTTAACTGGTCTCCAGAATCTAATATCGTAAAGTTACGGTTGTATCCTATTCTATCGATATCTCTACGTAACACCCTCACACACATGGAGTGGAACGTTGAAATCCAAATATCCTCTGCCACTGGGCCAACAAGTCCAGCGACACGGTCCTTCATTTCACGTGCTGCTTTGTTCGTAAAGGTAATTGCAAGAACATTCCAAGGAGCAATTTCTTTTTCTCGTAATAAGTAGGCAATGCGATGCGTAAGCACGCGCGTTTTCCCACTTCCAGCACCCGCCATTAATAACAAAGGTCCTTCTGTATGTGTGACTGCTTGTCTTTGTTCAGGGTTTAACCCAGCTAGCATTTTTTCAATTATTTTCGCTTGCACACCTTCACCACCAAACATTTGTTCTTTTTATATTTTACTTGTATCATTCTACTATTTCAATGATTCTTTTACTGCACTCACCGTCTTCAATGCAGCTTGTAAGTCATCGTAAATGATGTTTCCAACGACGACGGTATCTGCATATTGTGCCATTTCTTTCGCTTGTTCTACTGAATGAATTCCCCCACCATAAAACAAGTTTGTTTCATTAAGAACAGTTGAAACTGCCTTTACTATTTCAACTTCACCATACGTCCCGCTGTATTCAACATAGAAAATCGGAAAGTGGTAGAGATTCTCTGCCATTCTTGCATAGGCAACAACATCTTCCATAGCAAGCTCCGTGTTCGCCTCTGTTAGTTTTGCTGCTTTTGCTTCAGGATTTAAAATACAATAGCCTTCCACTGCAATTTCATCCCAGTTCATGATAGCACCGTATTCTTTAATCGCTTGATGATGGTAACCAGAAACCCACTCTACTTTGTTACTATTTAAAACTGATGGAATAAAGAAATAATCAAACCCAGGAGTAATGGCCTCAATATTTGATACCTCTAGCGCACACGACACCGTATATCTGCGGACTCGAGCAAGAAGCTGTAACGTGTTATCAAGCGTCACTCCATCCGTCCCACCTATTATTAATCCATCCGTTCCAGACTCACAAATAGCTTCTAACGCGTCATCTGAAAGATCTTTGTTCGGATCAAGTTTAAATACATGTCGCCATTCTTTGTACTCTAGCATTTTTTCATCACTCCTGCTTATTCATTCCTCGTACCTATCTGAGAAGTCATTATATCAAAGAAAAGAAGTGTTGTCGCTTGAGCTAATGAAATTGGTTGGTTTTTACCAAGATCCCATTCTCTCGTTTGTTTTAGCATGAAAAAGAAGACCTTTTTCCATCGAAAAGGTCTCAATCATGCGATCATTTCATTTTTTAAACAAACGCTTATTTTAATCAAACGTTTGTTTTTGATTGGTTCTTTTATCGGGGGCCGTTGCATTTCGCTGCAGGTACTTGCTTTCCGCGGGGAGGAGCCAAGCCCCCACGACGTCCGTCAGTGGTGTCTTGCCTTTTCCTCTTTTTCCCGCAGGAGTCAAGTACCTTCCGCTCCATTCCACTAAGTGGTACCGATTATCAATAGCAACTATTTTTATAGTCCTAGCCATTTAACTAAACGTTTAGCTTACAATTCATCAAATCCATTCACATCAGATACTTTCACATATTGTCTGGACTTTTGTTCAAAGAAGTCACTTTTTCCACTATCCACATCTTCATAAGCCTTTATCCATTTCATCGGATTTTGGCGGTATCCCTCAAATGGACGCTCAATTCCTAATTGGTTAACACGTTTATTGGCAATGAATTTAATATAGCTTTCGAGCTCATTCATATTAATTCCATCTAATCTATCTCCAATTACGGACCTTCCCCAATTAATTTCTAATTCAGCCGCTTTTCTAAACGTATCTTGAACAAACTTATGATTTTCAGGAGTATCTAGTTCTGGATTTTCGTTTAGTAATTCTTTAAAAATATGAGAAAACAAATTTACGTGTAATTGTTCGTCTCGGTTAATGTAATTAATCATTGTACTCGATGACACCATTTTTTGGTTTCGTGCCAAATTGTAAAAGAAAGCAAAACCTGAATAAAAATTTAATCCCTCGAGGATAACATCATACACAATTGATTCTAAAAACGTTTGCGGTGTTGGGTTATCAACAAAGCGTTGATACCCTTCTGCGATAAAATCGTTTCTCTCTCTCAAAATTGGGTCGTGCTTCCAATATTCAAAGATTTCATCTTGTTCCTGCTTCGGTACAAGACTCGATAACACATAAGAATATGACTGATTGTGGACGACTTCTTGAAAAGCTAAGACTTGCATTAATGCAGCAAGACTAGAATCCGTTAAATACTCAGCTACTTTTCCTGAATAGTCTGTTTGGACACTATCAAGAAAAGCAAGCAAACCAATGATTTTCTTAAATGCAAACCTCTCGTCCTCAGAGAGTTGAAGCCATTGTTTAATGTCAGTAGACATATTAATTTCAAATGGCGTCCAAAAATTTGCAAGCATATTTTTATACATTGGATAAGCCCATTTAAAGCGAACATCGTCCCAGTTTAATATATTTGAACTTTCTCCGTTTATAATACCTGTCGAGGCATTTGGTGCCGTTGGGTCATATAGTTTACGCGATTTTAATGTTTCTTCAATCATTGTATGGATCCCTCTCTAAATAAAGTGTTAAGATGAGCAACTTTCACATTCTTCAATTTCAACCATAGACGTAGACCTTGTATAGTATGTCGTTTTTAAATTTGACTTCCATGCTTCTAAATGCAAGTTTAATAAGTCCTTTGCTTTAATCGTGTTTTTCACATAAAAATTAAAAGAGATGGATTGATCAATATGACGTTGACGAGCCTCATTTTGCTTAATGCTCCATACTTGATCAATCTCGTAAGCCGATTTATAGTACCAAGTTGTTTGGGGAGAAAGGTCTGGTGCGGTGACTGGAATTTTGTAATTCTTTTTCTCCTCTGAATATTCCTTTTTAAAAATAGGATCAATAGAAGCGGTTGTCCCAGCAATAATTGCTGTTGTTGAATTAGGTGCTACTGCCATTAAATAAGCATTTCGAATCCCTTTTTCCCTTACACTTTGACGAAGCTCTGTCCACTCTTTACTTGTATATTGACGATTATAAAAATAGTCACCAGTTTCCCAATCAGACCCTTCAAAAAGTGGATAGGCTCCCTTTTCCTTTGCCAGCTCATTACTTGCGCGAATCGTCAAATATGAAATACTCTCATATAAATTATCTGCGTATTGTACCGCTTCGTCGGATTCCCATTTGATCCCTTTAAGAGCTAGTAAGTGGTGCCAGCCAAATGTACCTAACCCAATAGAACGATACTTTTGATTGGTTATTTGAGCTTGCGGAACTGGAAGATTATTTAAATCAATGACATTATCAAGCATTCGAACTTGAATTGGAATTAGTCTTTCAAGGACATTTTCTGTAATAGCTTTAGCTAGATTAATAGAAGACAAATTACAAACAACAAAGTCTCCAGGTTCTTTTACTACAATAATCTTGCCATCTTCCGTTTTTTCCTCAATAACGGTCGTTGCTTTCATATTTTGCGTAATCTCTGTACACAAATTACTACAATAAATCATTCCTTGATGACGATTGGAGTTGGAACGGTTTACTGTATCCCTATAAAACATATATGGTGTACCTGTCTCGAGCTGACTCTTTAAGATTTCTTTAAAAATATCAATGGATGGAACAACTTCCCACAGTAATCCTTTCTCACCTAGTAATCCGTTGTTTGCTGCATCCACACACTCTCTGTACTTTTCTCGGAAACTTCCCTTTCCTCTTTCTTCGTCATAATAATCTTCTAAACTAAAACCTAACGTTTGGCGTATCGTATGGGGATCGAATAAATACCACTCTTGTCTGGCTTCTACTTTTTCCATAAATAAATCTGGCAAACAGACACCTGTAAATAAATCATGGGTACGCTGCCTCTCATCACCATTATTTAATTTGACAGCCAAAAAATGAAAAATATCGCGGTGCCATATATCTAAATAAACACTGATTGCCGTTACTACCCTCGGTTTCCCGATATTTATTAGGGGACTAGACTGTATCATCATCTTAGTAAAAGATGCTCCTCGTCAGTCGTTGAGGGGATTTCATATCAATAAGACTTAGAAATCAGCCCTGCTGATTATCACCTTGTCCTTCCAATTTTCAGATATGCTATATAGTTTCCCATCTAGCTTACTATGGAAGGCTGTTGACGACGTTCCAGCATATTCGGAGTTTTCTATAGTGGTCACCCTACTATAGGGGCAAAAGTTTACCCTGTCTTTGACCTAACTGGTCGACACTTACTGCCGTGTTATTTAGCTGTTTCATCCACGGGATGACACCAGACGATACTCCTTTAAAGCCTCTTATATCACTTCCACGGCTGCGCAGCTTTCCTAAATATGCGCCGATTCCTCCTCCGCTTTTGCTCAGAGTTGCAATATCCGTGTTGCTGTCATAAATCCCTCTGAGACTATCATCAACGGTGTCAATAAAACAGCTTGATAATTGACCATAGCTTTTCCCTGCATTAGATAGAGTTGGAGTTGCCACCGTCATATATAAATTAGAAATGGCCCAGTAAGCTTCTTTTATAAGACCTAATCGTTTTTCCTTCGGCTCTTTAACCATTAATGTCGCTGCAATAATCATAAAGCGCTCCTGAGGAAGTTCATACAGCTCTCCACTATGCGATTTAGCTAAATAACGATCTGCTAATGTTAACAAGCCAATGTATGTAAACAACGAATCGCGCTCAGGGACAATCTCCTTTTCAAGTTCTTCTAATTCTTCTTTCGAGTACTCCTGTAAGATCTGATCTGAATATATCCCCATCGCCGTTAACTCTTGAACTAGTTGGTAAAAGGATCCATACCTTAAGCTAGCATTATAGTTTCTTGAATGAGCTGCTCTTTTATATAGTTGCTTTAAATAAACATTAGCTGCAACAAACGTCCAATCTGGCTCCTCTACTGAAATCCTTTCTACCGAAGACAAAACTAACAAATGATTAAGCTGATCTTCTGACATGTCTTCCTTTGTAAAAATAGTTTGTTCAATCTTTTCCTTATAAGCCGTAAAATTGAGGTTTGGAAATAAATTTACTAATACACCAATCTGAGATGATGCATAATCAAATAATGTTGTCGTTGCCATACTCTTCATCGATCTTCCTCCTTAATAATAATAAAAAACGCCCTTTCTCCAGGGAAGAGAAAGGGCGTAAAACGGCGTGAAGAGGTAGACAAACAGCTACGAGTAGATTGTGCTGTTGTTATGCCGTCTCACCTCTCACACCCCGAAGATAGCTGACTTGAAAATGACGGCAGGTCTCCTGACTCGTGCTTCACTCTACTTTGAGCCTTCCCATGCCAAGCTAACATTCATGTTAACCTTTGTTGCACAGTGGGTCCCTCATTTCGTCCACACTTACAGTTGCGGGGGCAGTTCTGGCTTTCTACCAGATTCCCTATTAAGTCTAATTGACACCGTTAATTTTGCGTAATCAATATATAGTTGTCAAAACAATTTACAAATACGATATATTGTATATCTTAAAGGAATCCTCTACATATTGCAAGAGTAAACCTATTTTGTTTGATAGAATAAGGCTCATCGTTTACTAGAGTAAAAGATGAACCTTATTCGTTTTCCACATCTTATCCAGCTATTTTCTTTTTAAATCGATTGTCATTTTTAGGTGTCTCACTCTGACCTTTTAATTCTTGATTCAAGTCTTTTACTAACCCATAACACATCACTAACACAATGAATGATAAGGGTAGCGCACTAACAATAATAGCTGTTTGAAGACCTGCAAGTCCACCCGAAGCCATCAAGACAGCAGTTGAAGCAACTAAGATTAATCCCCATGTTACTTTTACTTTATTAGATGGGTTTAATGAACCACCCGTTGTTTGCATTCCTAAGACGAAGGTTGCTGAGTCCGCTGATGTAACGAAAAATGTTGTAATTAAGGCAACCGTCAAAATCGATAGAATGATGCCAAGTGGCAACTGCTCATATACAAAGAAGAGAGCTGTTTCAAGAGCTTGTCCTGACACATTCAACCCTTGAGTCACTTCTAAATAAATTCCCGTACCTCCAAAGACCGTAAACCAAATCGCACAAACTAAAGATGGAACCAATAGCACGGCTATCGTAAACTCTCGAATCGTTCTTCCTTTCGAGACACGCGCAATAAACATTCCCACAAATGGAGTCCACGAGACCCACCATGCCCAGTAAAAGACAGTCCATCCTTGTGTCCAAGCTGCTTCCTGAGCATCAAAAGGAGCTAATCGCAAACCCATCGGAATGATATTTTGTAAATAACTTCCTAGACTCGTCGTAAACATATTTAATAGAAATAATGTTGGACCGAGTATAAGCATAGCAAAGAACAAAACAGTCGCAATGGACATGTTAGCGAGACTTAAATATTTAATTCCTTTTGAAATACCTGTATTTGCTGAAATGATGAAAAGAACCGTTATGATTGCCATAATGATCATTTGAATCATAAAGTTATTTGGAATTCCTACTAGGTATTGTAGTCCAGCATTAATTTGTTGTGAACCTAATCCTAGTGATGCAGCAACTCCAAATAATGTTGCGAAAACAGCCACAACATCAATCGTTTGTCCAATTGGACCTTTCACCTTTTCACCAAGTACAGGGTAAAGTGTTGCACTCATTAACCCTGGTGCATCTTTTCTAAATCGTTGATAGGCAAGCGCGAGTGCTACGATGGCATAAATAGCCCAAGCGTGTAACCCCCAATGAAGCCATGTATATCGCATGCCAACAATGGCTGACTGTGGTGTTCCTCCATCCCCAGAAGGCGGTGATGAAAAGTGAGCGATTGGCTCAGACACACCATAAAATAAAAGTCCAATCCCCATTCCAGCTGAAAAAAGCATCGAAAACCAAGCTGGACGGCTATACTCTGGTTTCGAATCAGCCTTACCTAATTTGATTTTCCCGTATTTGCTAAAAATCATAAAAATGGCAAAAAACAAGAAGAACGTTGCAACTAACTGATAGAACCAACCAAACGATTCAAGAACAAAACTTTGGGCTACATTCATAGCTGCTCCTAACTGATTAGGAAATAGTACTCCAATCAATACAAAGACAACCGCAATCCCAACAGACACTTTAAAAATCGACCTATCACTTTCACCTTTATCCGTAATCGTCAACACTTCCTTTATTCTTTTTACACTCATTGTAAGAAAATGCTTCCAATGGGTACCTATTAATTAAATCATAATAAGAAAAAAAGGTTAAAAACGATTTGAGCTCATTTTCAGCAATCTTGCTTGATTTTCATATATTCATTTTCGTTCAGCCTATCTTTTGTTAATATTGCGACAGCATTCTTTCATTTTCGACTCTCACAAAAAAATGCCCCACAATCTTCTGTGGGACACTCAATTATCTCTTCTCAATTACAACCGCTGTGCCATATGCTATGATTTCAGCCGCAGTTGTCATAACTGTGGACGTCTGCATTCTCATTCCAATAATGGCATTTGCCCCCTTCTCTTCTGCTTCCTTCACCATGCGTTGAACAGCCAGGTTACGTGCTTCTGTCATCATTTCGTTATATCCTTTGATCTCACCACCAACAATTCCTTTTAATCCTGCGGTAATGTCGCGCCCAATATGTTTCGTTTGAATCGTACTTCCTTTCACATACCCTTTCACGTCGCTCACTTCATATCCTGCCACTTGCTCAGTCGTCACTATCATCATCATGGCTCTCCTCCTTTTCATACCTACTTCATATACTATGTTATGTGAAAAATGGTTCCCTAAGCACGTACATTTTTCCCCAGTTCTTTATTCGAGTATGCTATAGTATCACTAACAAAAAATAACAGTAGGGGGTTTTTGATGACTGCGAAAAAATTTGACCGTGTCTTCGATTCTCTTGAAGACTTTGTTGATACGATCAGTGATGTATTAGCTTGTCCTGTCACACTTGAGGATGCAAACCATCAATTACTAGCCTATAGCTCCCATGATGATGAAACGGACGCTGCAAGGATCTCAACGATCATTGGCAGAAGAGTACCTGAAAAACTCGTCAATCGCTTTTGGAAAGAAGGAGTAATCCCTGCCTTAAATCAAAGCGATGATCCAATCGAGATTCATAGCATTATAGATATGGGCCTTCGCAATCGAGTGGCTATATCCATTCGAAAAAAAAAGGAAGTGCTCGGGTATATTTGGGTTATTGAAGTTGACACAAAATTATCTAATCAACAGAAACAACTGTTAAAGTTGGCTGCCACAAAAGCAAAAAACTTACTGTTGCAATTTAATCTACAAAAAAAACGACGTGAGAAAAACCACCAAGAACTTCTTTGGCAAATCATAACGGGTGATACACATTCCCATGATGGGACAGCTCTACTTTTGGATAAGGTTGGAGTCGTTTCACCAAAGCCGTTAGCTTTTATGCTTATCAGCTTCCAAAAAATGTCTGATGTTCTTTATCGCAATGTGATGTATATCGTAAAAACAACGAGTAAGATTAGCATGCTTATTGAGACCATTGATGATAATCAGCTTATTTGTTTAATAAGTCCCACCAACGAAGCAACATCGAGTCAAACGGACCTCGTCCATTTTATGGAGACGATTCAACTTCAGATGAGCGAAAGATTCGGAATAGATAATATGAATATCGGATGTGGGTATTTATATCATGATTATTCTAAGCTTACGCAAAGTTATCACGAAGCTGTAAAGGTTGTTCAAATTAAAGCTAATCGAGGAAAAGAGCTAAGGAGTGCTTATTTTTACCACGAATTAGGTGTATTTCGTCATCTCGATCTTTTGCAGCAATATGAGAACGAGATTGTGTTTAATCCGGCCCTCGATCATATTCAAATGTACGATCAACAGAATGCAACGTCTTTATATGAAACTCTCGAAATTTTCCTACAAAAAGACGGCAACATGAATGAGACTGCAAAAGACTTACACATTCATGTGAATACACTAAGCTATCGCCTGAGGAGAATACAAGAAATTGCCAATGTTGAACTTAAAGACCCTATTCAACGAATTGGCCTTTTTTTAGATATAAAATTAAAAAGCCATCTATCGATAAACTAATTTTTTCGGTAGATGGCTTTTGCTCTTATTTATTTTCAGAAACGTTAATGTGACTAAACTGGGTTACATCGAACAAACCCGTATCGGTTAACTTTAAAGAAGGGATAACAGGTAAAGCTAAAAACGACAAGGTTAAAAATGGGTTCCATTCTTCATTAAACCCAATTTCTCGTAATGCTTCTTCCAATTTTTGCAACGATTCATTGATTTGTTCAAACGGCTGTAACGACATTAATCCAGCTAAAGGTAGTGGCAAATTAGCTAAAACTTCATTTCCTCTAACAACCGCAATCCCTCCCTGCTGATTCGCGACTTGTTCTATCGCATACAAAATGCTAGCATCATCTGCTCCACAAGCAACAATATTATGTGAATCGTGAGCAACGGTTGCGACTATCGCTCCTTCCTTGATTGGAATACCTTTAACAATTCCAATCCCAACATGTCCAAGCTTATGATGTCTCTCAGCAACGACTAGTTTTAAATGATTTTTAACTATGGAAGGCTGAAAGGCTCCATTTTCTACATCTATCTCTTCCACTAAGTGATCTGTCACAATCGATCCTGGGGTAACGCCAATCACATGCGCTTTCGACGAATGAACAGGCAGTGCAAGTCGGTCCATTGTTAATGGCTCTAATTGGACACTATTTAAGAGGTACGTTGGCGGAGGAACTGCCTCACGTAAGGTACTTATCATTTTCCCTTTCGCAGCCACACACTCTCCCTTTACATAGACATCATCAATGTCTATTTCGTCTAAATTACGGATCAAAAGAAAATTAGCTTCATAGCCTGGTGCAATTGCCCCTTTCTCTTTCAGTCCAAAGCATTCAGCCGCATTCAAACTGGCCATTTGAATGGCTTGAAGAGGATCCACACCAAGCTTAATCGCCTTTCTTACACTCGCATCAATGGACCCTTCATTGACGAGATCATCTAGATGTTTATCATCTGTCGCAAATACACAGCGCCTTGCATTTTGCGGAGTTAAAATAGGTAAGAGTGCCTCTATATCCTTCGCTGCTGTTCCTTCCCGCATCAATAAATACATTCCTCGTCTGATGCGCTCTAACCCATCTTCGGCTGTAACAGCCTCATGATCGTTGCTAATCCCAGCTACACGGTAAGCATTCAATCCAGTCGTATCAAGACCTGCAGCATGTCCATCAATCGTCTTTCCACGTTGCCATGCCGCCTGTAACTTCGCTACCATTTTTTCTTCACCTGATAATACAGCAGGATAATCCATCACTTCTGCCAGTCCGTAAGCATCATGTTCATCAAATAATTTCTCGATATCACCTGTCGTTAACTCTGCCCCATTATGCTCAAAATTCGTAGCAGGTACACAAGATGGGACCATGATTTTAATGTCTAAAGGCAGGTCTTTGGCAGCATCAATCATATATTTTACTGCTTCTATTCCACCGACATTGGCAATTTCATGCGGGTCGGCCATAACCGTTGTTACCCCACGAGGAACCACAATTTTAGTGAATTCTTCAGGAGGAACCATAGCTGATTCAATATGGACGTGACCATCTATAAATGTTGGCGCCATATAGGCTCCATTTGCGTCTATTTCTTTCTTCCCTTCATACGTTCCGATTCCAACAATCATTCCATTTGTAATAGCAACGTCAGCATTATATGTAGTCAATGTAAACACATCTATAACGTTCGCATTTTTCACCACTAATTCGGCTTTTTCTCTTTTTGTTGCTGCTGCAAGTTGATTTTTAAACAATGAACTCATATCCCTCATCACCTCGATATCTACATGATAGTCCATTTATTGTAGTATGAAACGTAACGAATTACACGTAATGAGCCAGGTTTTCTCACATTCATACTACTCATAATTATCTAACTTCTTTTTCTTCATCTAAAAAAGCTATTTTCGTAAAGATGGTTGCTATGAAATAGTTTTGTAATAGAGCACAGTGGAACGAAAATGTGGAGAACACGTATCCCATAAAAACAACAAAGTATACGAAAACAGCCTTGCTAAAAGAAAATAAAAAAACCACAGGGATCCTGTGGTCATTTATTCCTTCACTTCTACTTCTTCAGCCGCACTAACACGGTCTAATGTCATTTTGTATCCATCATTTCCGTAATTCAGACAACGTTTCACACGAGAAATGGTAGCTGTACTTGCACCTGTTTCCGTTTCAATTTTATGATACGTATAACCATTCTGTAACATTCTAGCTACTTCTAGTCGTTGAGCCAACGATTGGATTTCATTTATCGTACATAAGTCATCAAAAAACTCATAACATTCTTCCAAATTTTTCAACGATAAAACTGCTTTGAAAAGTTGATCGAGTTCTTTTCCTCGAAGTTTATCAATTTGCATATTAGTCCACCTATCCTCATAGCTTTATTCATACGTAACCATGTACTCAAGTCCGGGAGATGTTGGAACTACATTGATCCACGTTTGACCCGCCTTTAATTTAACAGGCTCACCATTATCATCGACTGCAACAATTTGCCCATTTTGACTTTCCCAGTTTACAACATTTGCAATCCCACTTTGAAATAAAATGGCTTTCCCACCGGAAGTTAAGTTGATTGCCCGTCGCCCATCATCATCCAATACTTCATGTTCTGTTTCGATAATGAGTAGATTAGATACTTGGATCATCTCATTCGTTTCGTAATCAACCGTTTGTTGATCACCGTTAAAGCGGTGATAATTTCCTGTTGCCTCATCCAATTGATACGTGACACGGTTATAATCAAAATAATTAATATCGATTTTCGTTCCACTATCTCCTGTAACATAGATATCATCGCTTTCATAAAACGATAGAGGTGGAACTGAGCCCGATAAATCATATCCACTATCTTCTAGTCCTTTACGTATATTATCAAAGGTTATATAAGAATTATGTGGGGCTTTTCTTTCTGTTGACCGTTGAAACAATGTTCCATCATGAAACAGCCCGTTTAAATGATCTGCTCCTCCACCTTCGAGCATACGCCTTGCTTCTGGACTCCAACCATGAGAGACAAACAACCCATTATAACCGTTTACTAAATCAATATGATAAGGACGTGCACTTCGAACAGGTCCAACACGATTTGGCAGTTGACTATGAAACAAAGCAACTAAACGAGTCACTTCAAATTCTGACAATATCTCATAAATAATATCTGCGTCTGCTAAACCTGATTGAGGCCTAGCCGCTGGATGATTATTAATCGTGACTCCCACAACTCTTTGATCCGGAAGTTCCGAAGCTTCCATGCCACTAAGGGGATATGTATAGGAAGGAAGGACTTCTTCCTCCCCTATTTCTTCAAAAGGCTCGGCCTCTTCAATTGTTTCATTGTTATTGCTGCATCCCATTGCCACGAGTAAAGTTGAGAAAGCAAGAGATACCTTTAGTAACTTCTTCATTTGGACACGACCTTTTATCAATTAACTCACTAAACTAAAAGAGTATTCTTTTTTAGTTTAACGCATAATCGCAGGAAAGAGTACCGTTTTCTTTTTCACATCATAAATTCCTCTTTGCGTTACCCTAATATACGGTAGATGTGTTGAAGAAAAGAAAGATAAGCTATAAATAGGATCCTCAAACTTGTATCCTCGCTCACGTAACAACGCAACAAATTTCTTTTCGTCTTCCATGACACCTTCCATCGACTTGGTCGATAACGTCCCAAAAAGCTCTAATTGGATATTGCCAATGACATTTCCTTCTTCGACTAATGTCATTCCTCCACCTTGCTCTTTTAATGCATTAAAGGCAACAACCATATCAGAAACGTTCTTCCCAATTAGAATCACATCTCCTGTATTCGAGAATGAACTAGCAAATCCAGAAACGTGGGTCGCAAACCCTTTAATCATCGTTGCAATATGCCACTTTCCATATTTGTCAATCATAACAAAGAAGCTCTCATCATGACTTGTGCTTAAAACTTTATCTGTACTTTCGATCGGTATTTGATACGGCTTTAAAATTACGGAATTAATCATTTCAAGGCCCATTGCCATTGAAAAGCTTAAGTCTTCTTCTGTTAAATCCCAATCAATCGTGTACGGGTTAATACCATGATCTTCCCAAGGGAATTCACCAAACTCATCAAGTTGTTCCCCGTCTCTTACAACCCATTTCCCTTTTGCGATCACACTACTTGGCAACGGGTTGTTAACATCTTCTAAAATATTGAGATGAGCAATCCTACCTGGCGCGATCATGCCCAGCTTATGATCCATGTTATAGTACTTTGCCACATTGTAACTAGCCATTGCATACGCATCAACAGGGTCTAGTCCACTTTCTAATGCAATTTTAATTAACGAATCCATTACACCATCTTCGTAAAAGGAAGGTGGTGAACCATCCGTTGTCATTAAGCATCTATCGAAGTAATCAACCCCTAACTCCTGCATTTCTTTTAGGAGTTTCGGCAAATCTGGTCTTATAGAAGAATGACGTAACGAAGTTGTATAACCTAAGTCAAGACGTCTAACTGCTTCTTCTCCGGTCATGGCTTCATGG
Source organism: Alkalihalobacillus sp. MEB130 (assembly GCF_032335535.1). NCBI lineage: Bacteria > Bacillati > Bacillota > Bacilli > Caryophanales > Bacillaceae > Alkalihalobacillus > Alkalihalobacillus sp. MEB130. The sequence continues at coordinate 17,929 of NZ_JAOANA010000025.1, read as the reverse complement.
TCACAAGTAACTCCTAAAAGAGCCATCTGAGCTAACGTTCGTTCCGACGCACCTGGCAAATGGCCTTCAATCGGTTTACGAAGCCTTGTTGTCTCTTGCATTAAATGAAGAGTAGAGTCATCTCCTTCTAATACTTTCGGCCAAGAGGTTAATTCCCCCCCTTGCAAGACGAGAGGATGCTCTAGCCATTCCTTCATTTTTGAATTTGATAAAGGTTCCTCGTCACGAAGTTCCGTTTGTGGATCATAGCGTGACCACCAGTACATCGATGCTGGCAACTCATCTAAAGCTTCAATTAAAGTAAGCGCTTTCTTTTTTTCGAGGTGCAAAAAAAACATCATGTTGTCATTAATCAATGTTGTTGTCCCTCTACCTGACGCATACTTAGCGAAGCTATGGGGATTATAAAGTTGAAACGGGTGAGCGTGGTGCTCTATATAACCTGGTACAACTAATTTGTTGTTGCAATCAACAATTTCTGTATCAGTTACATTTGTAGGCATATCGTTTCCAACGTACACGATACGATCTCCGGCAATCCATATATTAGCTTTAAGCCATTTTCGGCGTGCGAAGTTTAAATAATTTGCATTTTGGAGGACAAGTGAAGGAGCTTTTTCTCCTTTTACAACAGCTAATTGCTGTCGTAAGCGTTGTTTTGTCCAGCGGTAAAGTCTCTCAGTCATCCTGTCATCACCCATTTCATCAATTACTATTTTCTTAATAGTACCACAAATTTGGTAAATAACTCACTACTATGTTAAATCTTTTAACAGAAATAATTGTAAGATTGACAAACATGTGAAAGGGGAAACCAATATGAAACCAAATATCGGACGTGTTGATGCTTTATGTCGTATTACTATGGGTTTCACTGTACTTGCTTGGTCTGCCTCTAAGCTTGGAAGAAAACCAAACGAAAATACACCTCTTTTTGCAGCTGTATGCGGAAGCATGAAAGTGGCCGAAGGCATTACAAGATTTTGTCCTCTTACGTACTTGGCAGAGAATAAAATGGCACATATGCAAGAACATACTGCCAATCAACATGAAAGTCACAACCATTCTGAATAACGGATAAAAAATAAACCGTATAAGATCATATGTGATCTTATACGGTTTATGATTCGACCCTAGGAGGTATTTTTATGTTTAACATCCAGGAATACGCAACAGATTCACTTTTTATTTACATTATGATTATTGGAAGCATTGTGGCGCTTCTTTATTTGTTTATGAGGAAGAGACGCGCGAAATAGCTTTGTGAGCGATATCCTTGCGATAGAACAACCCATTTTCACTAATGTTTGTAGCTTGTTCATACACACGTTGTTGCGCTTCTAGCAATGACGCTTTTTTTGTTGCAAGAAGAAGAACACGTCCTCCATTTGTTTTCCATTCGCCGTCTTCTTTTTTCGTACCGGCATGAAATACAAGGATGTCTTCATCCAATTTGTCTAGCCCTTCAATAACAGATCCTTTTTTATATGAACCTGGGTAGCCTTCACTTGCTAAAACAATTCCTACCACTTCTTCATCAGACCATTCTAATGTAGGTGTTTTCCCGTCTAATAAATCGATATACACCTGAACTAAATCTGAGCTTAACCGTGGCAAAACAACTTGTGTTTCTGGATCGCCAAAACGAGTATTAAATTCAATCACTTTTGGCCCTGCTGAAGTCATCATTAATCCCGCATACAAAATTCCAGTAAAAGGAGTACCTTCTTTGATCAATGCATCTGCTGTTGGCTGAAGAACGTTCTTCACTGCTTCTGCTACATCTTCACTTGAGAATTGAGGTACTGGAGAGTAAGCTCCCATCCCCCCCGTATTCGGTCCTTGATCACCGTCTAAGGCTCTCTTATGATCTTGTGCACCAACCATCGGAATCACCGTATCATGACGAACAAAAGCCATCAGAGAAAGTTCTTCTCCTTCTAAATACTCTTCGATGACTACTTGAGCACTTGCTTCTCCGAATTTCAGATCCTTTAGCATAGAAGAGAGCGCCTCAATCGCTTCTTCTTCTGTCATGGCAACAACAACACCTTTACCAGCTGCTAAACCATCCGCTTTAATGACAATCGGAGCTCCCTGCTTTTTCACATACGCAACAGCATCATCATAGTTTGTGAACGTTTCATAACTTCCCGTTGGAATGTTGTACTTTTTCATAATGGATTTAGCAAAAGACTTACTGCCCTCAAGCATAGCCGCTTCTTTCCTTGGTCCGAAAATTCGTAGCCCTTCCTCTTCGAACCTATTTACGACTCCACCAAGTAAAGGTACCTCTGGCCCAACAATTGTTAAGCCAATCTCTTGCTCTTTCGCAAAAGCAACTAGTGCGTCAAAGTCATTTTCTTTAATTTGAACAGGTGTCGCAACATCTACCATCCCATCATTTCCTGGTGCCACGAACACATCTGTTACTTGTTTGCTTTGTGCTACTTTCCAAGCGATTGCGTGCTCGCGTCCCCCACTACCAATGATTAAAACTTTCATTTGAACACTCCTTTAATGTTTAAAGTGTCTTACTCCTGTCATGACCATAGCTATTCCATATTTATTTGCCATTTCAATTGACTCTTCATCACGAATGGAGCCGCCTGGCTGAATAATAGCTGTAACTCCGGCTTTTCCAGCAAGTTCAACTGTATCACCCATTGGGAAGAAAGCATCCGATCCCATAACAGCACCTTCAATGCGTTCACTTGCTTGATTAATAGCAATATCAGCAGCTCCGACACGATTCATTTGACCAGCCCCAACACCAACTGTCATTTGACCATTTGTTAATACAATGGCATTTGACTTTACATGTTTGACCACTTTCCAAGCTAGTTTCAGAGCTTCCCATTCAGCGTCTGTTGGTTTACGATCTGTTGGGATCGTAAGAGTAGCATCATCTAACCCAAAATGGTCTTCATCTTGCACCAATAAACCACCATGAATAGAAGTAAGCATTGCTTCAGGTTGTTCTTGTTTCGTCATCGGAACCGTTAAAAGGCGTAAATTCTTCTTAGCTGTAAGAACAGTAAGTGCTTCTTGTGTAAATGATGGAGCAATAATAATCTCAAGGAAAATATCTTTCATTTTTACAGCTGTTGCTTCATCAATTTCACGGTTTGCTGCTACAATTCCACCAAAGATTGAAACAGGATCTGCCTCATATGCTCGACCGTAAGCTTGCTCAATTGACTCGCCCGTACCAACTCCGCACGGATTCATATGTTTGACAGCTACAACCGCAGGCTCAGAAAATTCTTTAACAATCGCAAGCGCAGCATCTGCGTCGTGAATATTGTTGTAAGATAGTTCTTTTCCATGTAATTGAACCGCACTAGCAATCGAGCTTTCATCTGCTAGCGGTTTTTTATAGAACGTTGCTTTTTGATGTGGATTTTCTCCGTAACGCAAGCCTTGCTTCCGTTCGTACGTTACCGTAAATGTTTCTGGTTCTGCTTCCCCTACTGCTTCTGTTAAGTACTCGGCAATAAGAGCATCATACGCAGCTGTATGTCTAAATACTTTTGCCGCCAAACGACGTTTTGTTTCTACTGTTACATCTTGCTCATTCGAAAGTTCGTCAAGAACGATTTGATAATCTTTCGGATCAACAACAACGGTTACATGGTTATGGTTTTTTGCAGCAGCACGAAGCATACTTGGACCACCGATATCGATGTTCTCAATCGCATCTTCAAATGTACAATCAGGTTTGGCAATCGTTTCTTTAAATGGATATAAATTAACCACAACAAGATCAATCGTGGAAATGTTATGTTCAGCTAGTTGCTGTCTATGCTCTTCACGCTCTCTCATAGCTAGTAAGCCACTATGTATATTAGGGTGAAGAGTTTTTACTCGACCATCTAAAATTTCTGGGAAACCCGTTACTTCCGAGATCCCAATAACTGGAACGCCAGCCTCTTGAAGAGCTTTCTTCGTTCCTCCAGTTGATACTACTTCAAACCCTTGTTGAGTTAGCTGTTGAACAAACTCAACAATGCCTTCCTTATTAGAAACACTTACTAAAGCTCTACGTTTACTCATCAATTACTAACCTCTTTCGTTCGATCTATGATAGTTTGAATCGTTTCAGGATAAAGTTTGTGTTCTACTTCTTGAACTTTCTTCTGCAAGGAATCAACCGTATCGTCCTCATTGATACGAACCGGTTCCTGAGCAATGATCTCCCCCGTATCCATCCCCGCATCAACATAATGAATCGTGACCCCCGTCACTTTTACCTTAGCTTTAAACGCTTGCCCTATTGCATCTAATCCCGGAAAAGAAGGAAGCAAGGAAGGATGTATATTCACAATCCTTCCTTCATACGCACTTAGCAATGTAGGGCCTACTAACCTCATATACCCTGCTAGTACAACAAATGTGACTTCTCTTTTTCCTAATTCATCTATGATCGCTTGTTCAAAACACGCTTTCGTTTCATAAGTCTTCGGATCTGCAATAAAACAAGGAACATCAAAAGCATGGGCCCGTTCAATTACTTTCGCTTTCGGCTTATCCGTTACAATGAGGGCAACTTCAGCATCAAGGACGTTAGATTGTGCAGCTCGCATGATCGCTTCTGCATTTGTCCCACTCCCTGAGGCAAAAATAGCAACCTTTGCCATTACTCGATGCCTCCAATTGTTACTCCTGTTCCTTCTTCTACTCGACCAATAATGTGGGCAGATTCACCGTTCTCTTCAAGTGTACGTAGAACTTGAACATGCTCTCCTTCAGGAACAACGACCACCATACCAATCCCCATATTAAACGTGGAGAAAAGCTCTTTGTCGGTTAGTTCCCCATACTTTTGCAACATATTGAAAATCGGAGGAACTGGCCATGATCCGTTATCTACACTCACACGAACACCTTCTGGCAACATGCGCGGAATATTTTCATAAAATCCGCCACCAGTTATATGCGCCATCCCATGAACCGTATGTTTTTCCAAACAAGCAAGTAATGGCTTAACATAAATTTTCGTTGGAGTTAATAATTCTTCACCTAACGTTTTTCCTAATTCTTCTACGTTTGCGTTTAGATCAAATGAATGATCACTAAGCAAAATCTTTCTTACAAGTGAGAAGCCATTGCTATGAAGACCGCTTGATGACAGTCCAATGACTACATCACCAGGTTGAATCTTCTCACCAGTAATGATGTGCTTCTTCTCAACGGCTCCAACTGAAAAACCAGCTAAATCATATTCGTCTTCACTATACATTCCTGGCATTTCTGCCGTTTCCCCGCCTACTAGAGCGCAACCAGCCTGAACGCATCCATCTGCAACTCCCTTAACGATTGCTTCCAACCGTTCAGGAACTGCTTTTCCACAGGCGATGTAATCTAGAAAATAAAGGGGTTCTGCCCCTTGCACAACAATATCATTTACACACATGGCCACTGCATCGACACCAATCGTATCGTGACGGTCTAGCATGAAGGCTAGCATAAGCTTTGTCCCTACTCCATCAGTTCCTGAAACAAGTACGGGCTCCTTCAGACCTAATGTAGATAGATCAAACATGCCCCCAAAGCCACCAAGTGACCCCATAACCCCAGCGCGTTCTGTTCTATTTACATGACTCTTCATTCGCTCGACTGCTTCATAGCCCGCTTCAAGACTGACTCCTGCTTTTTTATAAGCTTCCGACATTCCTCTTGCTCCCTTCTCCTCTAAACCTTTGCGTATGGATGTAATGTATCTGGATATATTTCAGTTGGGTATTCCCCTGTAAAACACGCTAAACACTGGCCGCAGTTTGGTGTTTCGTCCGAACGACCAATCCCTTTCTTTAACCCCTCTACTGATAAAAAGGCTAAAGAATCAGCTCCCATCATCTCGCGCATCTCTTCGATGGAATGGTTAGCAGCAATAAGTTCACCTGAATTAGACGTATCGATTCCGTAGAAGCAAGGGTTCTTAATAGGAGGCGAACTAATTCGTACATGAACTTCTTTCGCACCTGCTTCACGTAACATATTGACAATTCTTCTACTTGTTGTACCACGTACAATCGAATCGTCAATCATGACCACACGTTTGCCTTCTACGACTCCACGAACAGCCGATAGCTTCATTTTTACACCTTGCTCACGTAATTCTTGAGAAGGCTGAATGAAAGTACGTCCGACATAGCGATTTTTGATCATTCCTAATTCGTACGGAATACCCGTTTGTTCGGCATAACCAATTGCTGCAGAAATACTTGAGTCTGGCACACCTGTTACAACATCTGCTTCAATCGGAGATTCAATCGCTAATTGCTTTCCTAGACTTTTTCTAGATGTGTGTACATTGATTTCATCGACATTGCTATCAGGTCTAGCAAAATAGACATATTCCATACTGCAAATTGCTCTTGTTGCTGAACCTGAAAATCTCGTAGAACGTAATCCATTGTCATCAATAATGACTAGTTCACCTGGTTCTACTTCGCGCTCATATGTGGCACCAATTAAATCAAATGCACATGTTTCAGATGCAATTACATACGCTTCTCCAAGTCTGCCGATTGATAACGGACGTAGACCATTTGGATCTAGAGCTACCATTAATTGCTTTTCATTCAAAACCGCTAAGGCATAAGCACCTTTTAACATTTCCAGAGCATTACGCAATTGCCCTTCTAACGTGTTATAGCCACTACGTTTAATGAGATGTGCTACAACCTCTGTATCAGAAGTAGATTGAAAAATGCTTCCTTGGCTCTCAAGTTGGTGCTTCATACTATTGGCATTGACTAGATTTCCGTTATGAGCAATAGCCAAACTTCCCATTTGAGAACGGAAGAGAAGGGGTTGCACATTGGCAAATCCCCCTCCTCCTGCAGTCGCATAACGAACATGACCAATTGCTGCATGGCCTGTTAGCTGTGCAAAATCGTCAGGGCTAAAAACATCATTTACAAGTCCTAATCCTTTGTGAACCTTTAAATGTTCTCCATCTGTTACAACAATCCCCGCTCCTTCTTGCCCACGATGTTGCAAACTGTGAAGACCGTAGTAAGTGAGGTGAGCAGCATCTTTATGACCCCAAATAGCAAACACACCACATTCTTCGTTTAGGCCTTTGATTTCAGCAAACATGGAATGGCTCCTTTCCAAGCCGTTACGATCTCACCCTGAGTTGTTGAAAGGGTGACACCTTTATTATTTTTGATCTCTAATACTTTAGTATTTGTCACTTCTCCAATACGTGTTGCTGCAACAGCTTGTTCAAACTGCTCAGCTTTTTCACTTGGCACTGTTACGATAAAACGAGATTGAGATTCTGCAAATAATGCTGCAGTTGTTTCCCCTTCAAGGGTTACCGTTGCTCCAACTTCACCGGATGTCATAGATTCAGCTAGCGCTACTGCCACTCCACCTTCAGCAACATCATGAGCAGATGCAACAAGTCCTGAGCGAATCGCTGTTAGAAGCTGCTTTTGTAATCTTTTTTCTAGCTCTAAATCAAGGGTAGGTGCTTTTCCGGAAATATCACCTTCGACTAACTTTTGTAATTCACTTCCACCAAACTCTGGTTTTGTTTCTCCCACAAGATAGATTACATCTCCAGCTTGTTTAAAGCTTTGAGTCGTAATATGATCCGTATCTTCAATCAAACCAACCATTCCGATTACTGGCGTTGGGTAAATCGCAACACCTGCTGTTTCATTGTAAAGAGAAACATTCCCACCGATAACAGGAGTCTCAAGAACTCGACAAGCTTCACTCATACCGTCTGTAGACTTTTCAAGTTGCCAGAAAATTTCAGGCTTATCAGGGCTTCCGTAGTTCAATCCGTCCGTTAATCCAAGTGGAACCCCACCAGAACAAACGACGTTACGAGCCGCTTCTGCAACCGCAATTTGACCACCTACTTCAGGGTCAAGATATAAATAACGAGAGTTACAATCTGTTGTCATTGCAAGAGCTTTTCTCGTTCCACGAATACGAACAACCGCAGCATCTGAACCTGGCTCAACAACTGTGTTTGTCTGAACCATATAATCATATTGATCATAAACCCACTCTTTGCTAGCAATGGTTGGTTGAGCTAATAGCTTTAATAATGTTTCTTTATAATCTTCAACAGCTGGAGTTCTTTCCTCTTGCTGTTGGAACGTTTCATAGTAAGCCGGAACACTTGATGGCTTATGATAAACTGGCGCTTCTTCTGCTAGTGCATCTACTGGAAGATCTGCCACTACTTCTCCTTTGTGAAGAAGACGAAGACGCTTGTCATCCGTTACATGACCAACTTCAGCCGATAACAATCCCCAACGATCAAAGATTTCTTTAATTTCTTGTTCACGGCCCTTTTTTACAACAATCAACATACGCTCTTGAGACTCAGAAAGCATCATCTCGTAAGGCGTCATCCCTTGCTCACGTTGCGGAACAAGGTCTAAGTTCATTTCAATACCAGACCCAGCTTTACTTGCCATCTCTGCTGATGATGAAGTAAGACCAGCTGCACCCATGTCTTGAATTCCAACAAGGGCATCGTTCTGAATTAACTCTAAACAAGCTTCAAGCAACAACTTCTCCATGAAAGGATCTCCCACTTGAACAGCTGGACGCTTCTCATCCGAATCTTCACCTAGCTCTTCAGAAGCGAACGTTGCTCCGTGAATTCCATCACGGCCTGTGCTAGCACCAACGTACATAACCGTATTGCCGACACCTTTGGCTTGCCCTTTTTGAATATCTTTATGATCAATTAAACCAACACACATCGCATTTACTAAAGGATTCCCTTCATAGCAAGGATCAAATTGAATTTCTCCTCCTACTGTAGGTACTCCCATACAGTTTCCGTATCCCGCAATTCCCGCTACTACTTCTTCAAATAAGTAACGAACACGTGGAGATGTTAACTCTCCGAAACGTAAGGAATTTAATAGAGAAATTGGACGAGCTCCCATGGAGAATACATCACGAAGGATTCCTCCTACACCAGTTGCTGCACCTTGGTATGGCTCAATGGCTGAAGGGTGGTTATGACTTTCAACCTTAAACACAACCGCTTGCTCATCACCGATGTCGATAATTCCAGCACCTTCACCAGGACCTTGTAAGACGCGCTCTCCTTCTGTAGGAAATTTCTTTAATAGAACTTTTGAATTTTTGTAGCTACAATGTTCTGACCACATTACCGAGAAAAGACCTGTTTCAGTCCAGTTCGGAGTACGACCAATAATTTCCTCAATCATAGCAAATTCATCATCTGTTAAACCCATTTCGCGGTAAAGCTTCTCCTCTTTCACGCGCTCAGCTGTTGGCTCAAGAAGTAGTGACATGAGATTCCCTCCAATTTCTTACGATCGATTGAAATAAACGTAGACCATCTTCGCTTCCTAATAATGACTCGACTGCACGTTCAGGGTGAGGCATCATTCCTAACACATTTCCACGCTCATTCGTAATACCTGCGATATCTGCCTTTGATCCATTAATCGCTTGTGCATAGCGAAAAACAACTTGGTTATTTGCTTCTAATGCTTGCAATGTTGCTTCATCACATTCATAGTTCCCTTCACCATGTGCAACTGGGATTGTAATAACTTCCCCTTTTTTATATCCAGTCGTAAACAATGTCTCATTGTTTTCTACCGTTAGTTCTGTCGGGCGACAGATAAACTTCAGCCCGTCGTTACGCTTCATCGCACCAGGCAACAATCCTAATTCAAGAAGCATCTGAAATCCGTTACAAACACCTAAAACTGGCTTGCCTTCTTCTGCAAATTTCTTAACAGCTTCCATGATCGGAGAGAAACAAGCGATAGCACCTGAACGAAGGTAATCACCATAAGAGAATCCTCCTGGTAAAAGAACCCCATCAAATCCCTCTAACGACGTTTCATCATGACGAACGTAAGCCACCTCTTCTTGCAGGGCATCCTGAATCGCAAAAAACATATCCGAGTCACAGTTCGAACCAGGAAAAACAATTACTGCAAATTTCATGAAGGAACAACCTCCTCGATTTCATAACGATAATCCTCAATTACGGTATTCGCTAACAGTTTTGAACACATTTCATCAATTCGTTGTTCCACGTTATCAGTACTGTTTACTACTAGTTCCATATATTTACCGATGCGTACTTCTTCTACTTCTTTATAATCCATTGTGTGCAGGGCACGCTTCACTGCTCCTCCTTGAGGATCTAGAACACTTTCTCTTAACGTTACGTAAACTTTTACTTTGTACATGATGCGCCTCCTAAGCGTGATAAAATTTCTTGATACCCTTCTTGTAAACTTCCTAAATTGCGTCTGAATAAATCCTTATCAAAACGTTGGTTTGTTTCTTTGTCCCATAAGCGACAAGTGTCAGGTGAGATTTCATCAGCTAGCAAAATGTCTCCAGCTGTAGTACGTCCAAATTCTAATTTAAAATCAATGAGTTTCACATTGAGATTGTCAAAGAGATTAATCAAATGTTTGTTTACTTCTAACGCTTTTTCTCTCAAAACCGCTAAGTCCGCGTTGGACGCTGCTTTTAAGATCCTAATGTGATCTTCTGTCACAAGCGGATCTCCAAGCGCGTCATCTTTGTAATAAAACTCAACAATTGGTTGTGCAAGTGCGGTTCCTTCTTCGATTCCTAAACGCTTTGCCATACTTCCTGCTACAACATTCCTAACAACTACTTCTAAAGGAATAATATCAACCTTTTTCACTAACTGCTCGGTTTCTGAAAGTCTTTTAATGAAGTGACTATCGACTCCATTTTCCTTTAAGAAAGAGAATATTAAAGAGGTAATCTCGTTATTTAACCTTGCTTTCCCTGTTAATGTCTCTTTTTTCTCACCATTAAAAGCAGTCGCATCGTCTTTGTAACTTACCCAAAGCTCTTCCACATTGGATGTTTGATAGATTTGCTTTGCTTTTCCTTCATATAGCAAAACGCCTTTTTCCATGATTAGACCTCCAAAAACTGAAATATTGGAATTTTTTATATACAAGAGGGGCTATAACCCCTCCTAATTAATCTTCTAGACCAACTCTTGCAAAAATGGTACTTACGTGCTTCATATGGTGCTCGTAGTTAAAGCATTCTTCAATCTCATCAGGAGTGAGGACACTTGTAATTCTATCTTCAGCTTCCACCAACTCACGGAATTGAATGCCTTTTTCCCAAGCCTCCATTGCTTTTGGCTGAACTAAGTCATATGCTTCTTCACGTACCATTCCTTTATCAATTAATGAAAGAAGAACACGTTGAGAATAAATTAAACCATACGTGCGCGTCATATTACGCTTCATGTTTTCTGGGAAGACCGTTAAGTTTTTCACGATGTTTCCGAAACGATTTAACATGTAATTAAGTGCGATTGTTGCATCTGGTAGAATGATACGCTCAGCTGATGAGTGAGAGATATCACGCTCATGCCATAATGGAACATTTTCATAAGCCGTAATCATATGCCCGCGAATGACACGCGCTAATCCAGTCATGTTCTCAGAACCAATTGGGTTACGCTTATGAGGCATAGCGGATGACCCTTTTTGTCCTTTTGCAAAGAACTCTTCTACTTCTCTTGTTTCACTCTTTTGTAGTCCACGAATTTCTACTGCAAACTTTTCAATAGATGTTGCAATTAAAGCAAGTGCAGCTAAATATTCAGCATGACGGTCACGTTGCAACGTTTGTGTAGAAATCGGTGCCGCTTGAAGACCTAATTTCTCACATACAAATGCTTCAATAGATGGGTCAATATTAGCAAATGTTCCAACTGCTCCTGAAAGCTTTCCAACACGTACACCTTCTGCTGCATGCTTGAAACGTTCAAGGTTACGCTTCATTTCTTCATACCATAATGCTAGCTTCAAACCAAACGTCGTAGGTTCCGCATGTACACCGTGCGTACGCCCCATCATGATTGTATATTTATGTTCTTTCGCCTTATTTCCTATAATTTCAACAAAACGCTCAATGTCACCCAGAAGAATCTCGTTTGCTTGCTTTAATAAATAAGATAAAGCTGTATCTACAACGTCAGTAGACGTTAATCCGTAATGAACCCATTTTCTTTCTTCGCCTAATGTCTCAGATACAGCACGTGTAAAAGCAACAACATCATGGCGAGTTTCTAGTTCAATTTCATTAATACGGTTAATATCAAAGCTTGCATTTTCACGAATCTTTTTTACATCTTCTTTCGGAATGTCACCTAGTTCTGCCCAAGCTTCACAAGCTACAATTTCTACTTCTAACCAAGCTTGAAATCTATTTTCCTCTGTCCAAATAGCTCCCATTTCAGGGCGAGTATAACGTTCGATCATGTATTTTCAGCCTCCGCTTTGTCTAATTAGTTAAATTATCATTAAAGGACATTCATTTGTTGCAACCGTTCAATCTTACTACATGCTTCTTCGACTGAGTTGGCTGTTGCCGTCAAATGACCCATTTTTCTCTTTTGTTTTGCTTCTTTTTTTCCATATAAATGAAGTTTGACATCATCTAGCCTCGAAACAGACTGGAGAACTCCATCTAAATCTTCTCCGAGAATGTTTTCCATTACAACCGGTGACCAAAGTTCTGTTGAACCAAGTGGCAGCCCACAAACCGCTCGTATATGTTGCTCGAATTGCGATGTTTTACAAGCTTCAATTGTATAGTGCCCAGAATTATGTGGCCTTGGTGCAAGTTCATTGGCATATAATCTGCCATCTTTAAGCATGAAAAGCTCAACAGCTAAAGTACCAACAACATCTAACCCCGTTACAATTTTTAATGCCATTTCTTTCGCTTGCTCACAAACAGACTCCTCAATTCTAGCAGGCACGTGAGAACGGAAAAGAATGTTGTCTCGATGTTCATTTTCTGATACTGGAAAGACAGCCGTTTCTCCATTTCTCGAACGCGTGACAATGACTGAAAGTTCAAGCGAGAAAGGAATCCAAGCTTCCAGTACACATTCTCCATTTTCTAACAACTGAACGGCTCCTTCTTTCAGTTGCTCGATATTCTTCACCACTCGCTGCCCTTTGCCGTCATATCCGCCTCGACACGTTTTTAGGACAGCAGGGAATCCAATTTTCTTTGCGGCTTCATCAAGATCATCTACGGAATAAATCGCAAAAAATGGAGCGACAGGAATTCCTAGAGATTGGATCGCTTCTTTTTCCTTTAAGCGATGCTGAGTAGTTCCTAACACTTTTGCTCCTTGTGGAAAATCTGCTTGTTCAGTTAACCAATTCGCTGTTTTCTCATCAATGTTTTCAAATTCATACGTGATCACATCAGATACATCAGCAAGTTTCTTAGCCCCTGTAACATCATCATAAGCTGCTTCAATGACAATATCCGCAACTTGTCCACATGGAGAATCTTCTGTTGGTTCTAGCACGGCAATTCGGTAGCCCATTTGTTTAGCAGCTGTAGCCATCATTCTTCCTAGCTGACCACCACCGATAATTCCAATCGTTGCTCCAGGATTCACGATTCGACTCATAGTTGATCACTACTTTCTAGAACGGTTTGTTTTGTTTTTTCCCTTTTATTTTCTAACCGACTAGCAATGTCGGGTTCAAAAGCACCTAATATTTGAGCAGCGAGCAATCCTGCATTGGTTGCTCCAGCTTTGCCAATTGCTACAGTTGCAACTGGAACTCCGCCGGGCATTTGAACAATCGATAATAAGGAGTCCAAACCTTGTAACGCCTTGGACTGTACCGGAACTCCAATAACAGGCAATGTCGTCTTAGCAGCTACCATTCCAGGTAAGTGGGCTGCCCCACCAGCACCAGCAATAATAACTTTTAATCCTCTGTCTCTTGCTGTTTCAGCATACTCGAACATAAGATCCGGAGTACGATGAGCAGAAACCACCTTCTTTTCATACTCGAGCTCTAGTTCGTCTAGGACGTCACAGGCTGCCTTCATTGTGTCCCAATCAGAAGTACTTCCCATTATCACACCAATTTTCGGATTCATTGTCGCTCTCCCCCACTCTTTATCTATCCCTTACTAGGCTTAAAGGCATTAAAAAAACGCAGAACAACTTTCTTATCTACTCAACTGAGAGAAAGGAAGCCGCCTCTGCGCTCATCAGATACCAGAGAAATTCTTTAGTATCTCCCACTTTCCCTCATAGTCCGACTATTTACGGTAGTCAGGTAGAAACTTATGGACCATATCTCCAAGATTATATGAGGCTTATTTCGTTTTTCGTTCAATCTTATAGCTATATCTTACATTCATACCGTGTGACTGTCAACAAAATGTCGAACAATAAAATGTCTGACTTTTTTATTGTTCGCTTTCTACTAAAATTCCTTCAAAGATAATTTGTTGCCTAACAGGAACATATTCTTTGTTTGAATTAACGGTTTCTTCCTTAAAGATTGGCTTCTCCATTCTTTTAATTGGTTGATAGCCTTCAGCCTTCATTCGATCTAGACAAGCCTCAATTGTCTCAAATTCTCCTACTTCAAATCGCTCTTTTCTTTTTTTTGCCAAATGTATTGCCTCCATTCAAAAAATGCCTATATATCCATCATATCCCTACGTTTAGAGTCAGATCAAGATTCATCTGTTATTATGCATTTTTATTCTTCTGAAGTAGGCACAAATCGCTTTCTCTTCTTGAAAACTTCTTGATAATTTGTGGCCTGTTCTAGCGCCTGCTCTTCCATATTAATGCGGATGGAAAGAATATAAGCGTTTACGATTGTAAAAACAATGGCCGTCCAATAGGCTTGAAAAATTAATGGCAAGCAAGCCAACTCTGTGATAACGATCGCATAGTTCGGATGTCTTAAATAACGATAAGGTCCTTTAGCAATAACTTTTGCTCCAGGCAAGACCATAATTCTCGTATTCCAGAAACGCCCTAGCGAAGAGAGAGCCCAAACGCGACCGATTTGCGCAAGGAAAAAAACAAAAAGGGGAACCACTGACCAAAGAACAAAGTTTCTTTCAATCATAGTCACTTCTATTAATAATGAGATAAAAAACAAGGCATGCATCGCAACGATATACTTGTAATGCTCGTTCCCTACTTCATAGCCTCCTTGACTTTTTATCCATCTTGCATTGCGATTGGCAATAATCACCTCGACTACCCTTTGTACAATAATAAGCATGATAAATAAGTAAATGGCAAACATCAGTTTAGCTCCTTCCATTGTAGTAATACTAATTCCGAACAAAAACCAGGTCCAAGCGCAGCCATAAGACCATATTCCCCAGCAGCATGTTCTTGTTGCATAAACTGTTCCAACACATATAAAACGGTTGGAGATGACATATTGCCGTGAGCTCTCAACACTTCTTTTGAAATTTCGACCATATCTGGATCTAGCCTTAATGTTTCTATGTAGGCATCTAATACTTTTTTTCCACCTGGATGAGCAATAAAGGAAGAGATATCATTCGTGTTTATTTGATTTTTCGAAAGAAAGCTCTCCACATTGGGACCTAGCCAATTTTTTATGATCGTTGGAATGTCTCTGGAGAATACAACATGAAGACCCGAATCTTTTACATCCCACCCCATCACATCTTCAGAATGTGGCATAAGCGTTGATTGAGTGGAAAGAATCTTTGGTCGTACTTGGTTTGTCGCTTGTTTAAGAAGACTTGACTCTTCTCCTGCTACTAATGCACACGCTACTCCATCTGCAAATAAAGATGTACCAACAAGATTGCTTTTCGTATGATCATTTCGTTGAAACGTAAGACTGCATAGTTCAACACAAACAACTAATACATTTTCACTTGGAAACGCTTTGCAGTATTCGTAAGCACGGCTGATTCCTGCTGATCCTCCAGCACAACCTAAACCCCATAACGGAATTCTTTTTGTATGTGGTGAAAAAGGGAGGTGATTCATGATTCTTGCATCTAAACTTGGCGTTGACATTCCCGAACTTGATACAAGAATAATGGCATTGATCTCGACTTCCTCCACTTTTTCTTTTACAAACTGCTCATTATGAAGACAACGTCGAATTGCTTCTACTGAAAAGGCAGTCGCCAGTTCAATATATAAATCATTTTTTTGTTTTAAAGAGTGATCACCTTCAAACCATTGCATCGGAACAGCAAATTGCCGTTCATCAATTTGTCCGTTTGCAAACACCTTTAACATGCGTTCAATATCTTCATAACTCTCACTAAAGAGTTCTCTAGCAAATTCAGTGGTAGTCTGTTGATTTAGAGTATGGGGAGGACTATACGTACTTATAGAAATAATAGATGGCATAAACTCACCTTGCCTTAAACGAAAGATTTTATCGTTAGGTTCACCAAATATTGGGTAATCATGCGGAATTTCAGAGGGAGAAATAAAAGTATTCTCGTATGGGAAGAAGGTTAGCAAAAGACCCTTTCACCTCTATCTACTTTTTACATGTTTTTAAGGTATCCAATGTTACTGTGAAAAAATCGACATTTCCCCAATTGGTCTGTTCTATTTTCAACAACATAATAATTAATAAGACTCACCAGAAATAGCACAATGGGTGAAAGCCCATTACACTTTATAAAGATTATGACTATAGAACTCCTTTAGTTGAACAAATTGATATGCTTTTAGTCTTTAAATTTCAAAGCCATTTGTGTATAATCTATAGAAATTGTATATAAGTTAAAGTTTTCTAGGGTTCCGCAATAATTATATTGGGCTGGTCCGAGAGAAAACTCACAGCTATGCTGTGTCACGGAAGGATAAAAGCCTGGGAGATTCTATTTAACAGTGATCTCTTAGGCTTTTTTGTTTTTTGTAAGTCTAAATTTGGAGGTGGTTTTAACGTGAATCGAGAGTGGATAAAAGTATTCGTTGCTGTTTTCTTTGAAGTCCTTTGGGTGATTGGTTTAAAACATGCTCATGACTTTTGGACTTGGACCGGAACTGCCATATCAATAATCATTAGCTTTTACATTATGATTATGGCAGGACGGAAACTCCCAGTAGGAACTGTATATGCAGTTTTCGTTGGATTAGGTACAGCAGGAACTGTCATTTCCGAGATACTTTTCTTTGGTGAGCCATTTAACGTGGAAAAGATATTTATGATTTTTCTTTTGTTAACAGGAGTAATTGGATTAAAACTAGTTACAAAAGAAAAAGTTGAGAAAGGTGGTGTAGCCTAATGGCATGGGTTTCTTTAATTTTAGCTGGTTTTTGTGAAATGTTCGGGGTTGCTATGATAAATAAATTGCATAAAGACCGTAATTGGCAATCATTACTTCTATTAATTTTAGGATTTGGAGCAAGTTTTCTCTTTCTTGCTTATTCAATGATAACACTTCCTATGAGTACAGCTTATGCTATTTGGACAGGAGTTGGCGCTTCTGGGGGAGCAGTTTTAGGGATGATCTTCTACGGTGAAACTAGGGACTGGCGAAGACTTATTTTTATCGGGATTGTTTTGGGTGCTACTATAGGACTTAAACTTGTGTCATGAAAGCATGGCAACCATCGGCTTATTCGAGGAAGATGCTGTTCTGTTGTTCCACTAATATCACGTGAATCCTTAACCTCTCCCCTTTTATTCGGAGCGTGCCCGCCTGGCAACGTCCTGGCTCACCCTTTCTCTTCCTACGGGGAAGGTTCTTCACGAAGCATTTTCATAGATGTTTCTCATGTCGGTCTACGAAGAGAAAGGGTTCGTCTCACAGGGGGACACGATGTATTTCAAGTAGCTTATTCACGATGTTACCATCGGCTTATTCGAGGAAGATGCTGTTCTGTTGTTCCACTAATGTCACGCGAATCCTTAACCTCTCCCCTTTTATTTGGAGCGTGCCCGCCTGGCAACGTCCTGGCTCACCCTTTCTCTTCTACGGGGAAGGTTCTTCACGAAGCATTTTCATAGATGTTTCTCATGTCGGTCTACGAAGAGAAAGGGTTCGTCTCACAGGGGGACACGATGTATTTCAAGTAGCTTATTCACGATGTTACCATCGG
>NZ_JAOANA010000024.1:0-68889 GCF_032335535.1 Alkalihalobacillus sp. MEB130 | reverse complement strand
CCCACGTGTTACTCACCCGTCCGCCGCTAACGTCATAAGAGCAAGCTCTTAATCAGTCCGCTCGACTTGCATGTATTAGGCACGCCGCCAGCGTTCGTCCTGAGCCAGGATCAAACTCTCCATAAAAGTGTTTGAGTTTCATCACTAAAGTGATGGAACATAGCTCAAAATGTATCGCTAACGATACTTCATCATTTTTAATAAAACGATGACAAAAAATTGACGAGATATCATGTATCTCTTTTCGCTTGGCTTTTGTTCAGTTTTCAAAGAACTCGTTTGTCGTTGTTGGCGACTTTAACATCATAACAACTGTTATTCATAAAGTCAACCACTTTTTTTCTTGTTGTTTCGTCAAAATGAAACTCTCTTTGACAACGAGATTAAATTTACCATCCCCCTTAAAAATAGTCAATACTTTTTTAAAAATAAATAATCAATCAACAAAAAAAGAATGACTTAACTAGTTTTTTCATTTTCAATAAAACCACAACACATCCGAACTATATATAAAGATATTTTCTGGACTTTCTCAATTCCCTACTCCAAGCTTCGCTTAGAGAAACAAAACAAAAACAGCACTCTTAGAGAAAGAGTGCTGTCTTGATTAAAATCTATTCCGATAAGAAAATAAAGTAAGCTAGGAAAACAAAGAACAGAACATACATAATCGGATGAACCTCTTTTGCTTTTCCTTTTGCCACCATAGTAATTGGGTACAGAATAAAGCCCATTGCAATCCCTGTAGCAATGCTATACGTTAACGGCATCGCAATAACTGTAACAAAAGCAGGAACAGCTATCTCAAATCGTTTCCAATCTATTAACCCTAATGAAGAAGCCATCAAGATCCCCACAATAATTAAAGCCGCTGCTGTTACTTGCTCTGTTACAACCGCTAGCAACGGAGAGAAGAACAATGCAACTAAGAAAAGTCCCGCTGTAACAACTGATGTAAAACCTGTACGCCCTCCAGCTGCTACACCCGAAGCCGATTCAATATACGCTGTCGTTGTAGACGTACCTAAAATTGCTCCAATCGATGTTGCACTCGAATCCGCAAGCAATGCCTTCCCAGCGCGCGGAAGCTTGTTATCTTTAACAAAACCAGCTTGATTTGCCACAGCATAAAGTGTACCTGCCGTATCAAAGAAATCTACAAATAAGAACGTTAATACAACAACTAACAATTGCCACGTGAAAACAGTAGACCAATCAAGCGCAAAGGCTTGACCGAACGTCGGAGCCAAACTCGGCACAGAACCAACAATCGCCTCAGGCGGCGCAATTACGCCCGTTATAATACCAGCTATAGAAGTGAGTACCATCCCATAGAAGATACCACCTTTAATACCACGAACCATAAAAATAACTGTTACAACAACCCCGAATATAGCTAACAGCGTTGGTGGCGCCAATAAGTTACCAAGAGTTACTGCTGTAGCTTCATAAGGAACAACAATACCCGCTCCTTTTAAACCAATAAAAGCAATAAACAACCCAATACCCGCAGCAGCTGCATACTTTAACTCAGCAGGGATAGCATTAATAATAAGTTCACGAATCTTAAAAACTGTAATTAAAATAAAAATGATACCTGACAAAAATACCCCAAACAAAGCAACTTGCCAATCGATGCCCAATCCAAGAACAACAGAATAAGCAAAAAATGCATTTAAACCCATTCCAGGAGCAAGTGCAATTGGATACTTAGCCACAACACCCATAATTAGTGTACCTAGAGCAGCAGCCAATGCTGTAGCTGTAAAAACAGCCCCAAGATCCATTCCCGCATCTGCTAAAATCATCGGGTTTACAAATAAAATGTACGCCATTGATAAAAATGTCGTTAAGCCAGCAACTGATTCTTTCCTATACGATGTACCATGTTCTTTAAAACCAAAATAACGATCCATTTGTGTTCCTCCATTTTTTCGACTTACTCGTAATATAAACAGAAAAAAGCTTCCAATACATCACGCTTGGAAGCTTAACTAACAAAAAATCATAACAAACCCTAATATAACAAGGGATAGGTTGATTTTCGTAGTCAAGCTCTTTACGGAAGCTTGGTAGAGACTCGCAGGCCATATCCCCGCAATTATACGAAAAGAATATATACAATTCCTCACAAAAGAATTGTATCAACCACCTTATCCTTTGTCAATTAAAATACGAACATTTTTTGTTTATTTTATTTAAATATTCGGGTTTAACATTTATTCCCACTCAATCGTTGCTGGCGGCTTTGAAGTAACATCATAAACGACACGGTTAACATGCTTAACTTCATTCACAATTCTTGTTGAGATAATTTCAAGTACATCCCAAGGAATTCTCGCCCAGTCAGAAGTCATACCGTCAATTGACGTTACCGCTCTAATCCCAACTGTATAATCATACGTACGAGCATCTCCCATTACGCCAACACTACGCATATTCGGAAGAGCTGTGAAATACTGCCATATTTCACGATCCAAACCTGCTTTTTTAATTTCTTCACGTAAAATCGCATCCGATTCACGAACGATCTCAATTTTCTCATCCGTAATTTCCCCAAGCACACGAATCCCTAAACCAGGTCCTGGAAACGGTTGACGCCAGACGATTTCATCTGAAATTCCAAGCTCTGTTCCTAACTTACGCACTTCATCTTTAAATAAAGTGTTAAGTGGTTCAATTAATTCAAAACGCATGTCTTCTGGTAAACCACCAACATTGTGATGAGATTTGATAGTTTGCGCTGTATCTGTACCACTTTCAATGATATCTGTATAAAGCGTCCCTTGAGCTAAGAAATCCATATCCTTTAACTTCGCCGCTTCTTCATCAAAAACATAGATAAACTCGTTACCTATAATTTTACGCTTTTGTTCAGGATCAGAGACACCTTTTAACTTCCCTAAGAAACGTTCTTGCGCATCAATTTTAATTACTTTCATATTGAAACCTTCACTGAATGTCTCCATTACACTTTCAGCTTCACCTTTACGAAGAAGTCCATGATCAATGAACATACACGTTAACTGGTCACCAATAGCTTTATGAATTAACACAGCAACTACAGACGAATCAACCCCGCCACTTAAAGCACAAAGAACTTGTTTGTCCCCTACTTGTTCACGAATCTTTTCAATTTCCACTTCAACGAAGTTTTCCATGGACCAATCACCTGTGCAACCACAAACTTCAAAAGCGAAGTTCTTCAACATATCATTCCCAAATTCAGAGTGACGAACTTCTGGGTGGAATTGAACTCCATACAAGTTGCTCTCTTCATTACTCATTGCCGCTACCGGAGTAGATGGATTAAACGCATCTACAACGAAACCTTCAGGAGGGGCAGTAATTAAATCACCATGACTCATCCAAGTAGATTGTTCAATCGGCAGCCCTTTAAAGATTTTTGATTGGTTCTCCACTTTAATCGTTGCTTTTCCGTATTCACGGTGATCAGCCGCATCCACTTTCCCACCAAAGTGTTGAGTCATTAACTGCATCCCATAACAAATTCCCAAGATAGGGAGACCTAAATCGTAAATAGCCGGGTCACATTTTGGTGCTCCTTCTACATAAGCACTGTTAGGACCACCAGAGAAAATAATGCCTTTAGGGTTCATAGCCTTAATTTCTTCAGCTGTAATTTTGTTTGAATGCAACTCACTATAAACACCTAAGTCACGAATACGTCTTGCAATTAATTGATTGTATTGTCCACCAAAATCAAGTACAACAATCATTTCTTGGTTTAATTCAGTCATGCTTTCCCACCCTTTTTATGATTTCATTCGTACATCCGACTCACAAAAAAAACTAGAATTCACCCGCTTGTCCAATTTAAAAATATAACAAGGAAGGCAGAAAAATTCTAGTTCTTCTTTCTGCCTTCATAGTCAGATTTTTTACGGTAATCCGGTAGAGACTCTTAGGCCATATTCCTAAGGATATACGAAGGTCGATTCTTTATACACTTTTTAAACACTGATTCATTTTATCAGTGAGCTTTCAGACGGTCAAGAATCGATTTTACGAACAAACGCCAACCAATTCGGCTTTTGCCTCGTCCAACTTGCTTCTTCTGACTGACCACCATACATAATACGTTCGTACTCTATAGTCAAACTCGTCATTTCGGTTGTTTGAAACTGTTTATCCATTCTCGCTGCGTATTCTCTAAGTGTTTCTCCATTTTCCCGTTTCCATCCTACATATTTTAACAGCCATAACAAACGATCATACGCCTGTAAAAATGCCTCTTTGTCATTTCTACGCCTGAATTTTTTCCATGTATAATATTGAACAATTCGTTTGTTTTTCGCAAGAATGAAAAGGATAACAGCTATTACCCCCCCCATTAAAATCCAGGGCCCACCGGGTATCTTCCAATTTTGAGAAGGAGCACTACTTGAGTCTGACTGATCATCATCCCCTTCAAGATCAGCAAAAACGTCTTCTACTTCCGGCTCTCTTTCATCTTCATGTTCGTCCTCTCTTGCATCCTCTTCTGCTTCCTCTTGCTCCACTTCAGGCTCATTAAAATCATACGTATTCTCAAACCCACGCGTAGGCTCAAACGGTACCCATCCTAACTCGGGGAAATAAACCTCGACCCATGAATGGGCATTCCCATTAGTCACTTCATAAACATTCCGTGAATCGTCAAGCGACTCTACAAGCTCACCTTGAGTAAAGCCCTTTGCCCATCTGGCCGGAATATCGATGGAACGAAGTAATACAATCATAGCCGTTGAAAAATTATCACAATATCCACGCATCGTTTCAAACAAAAATTGATCAACATAATCTTGACCTTCCCTAGGAACAGGAACATCTTGAGTTTCATATCGGAAGTCAGCGCGACTAAAATAAGACTCAACCGCTTTTGCTCGGTCATACCGATTGCTTTCTCCCTCTGTTATCTCCATAGCAAGATCTCGTATTCTACTAGGAAGATCATCCGGAAGCTGAGTATAGTAATCTCGAATCTCCTGTGGATCCTGCTCATTTGTAGCACGTAATCCATCA
The DNA here is from genome assembly GCF_032335535.1 of Alkalihalobacillus sp. MEB130. Classification (NCBI taxonomy): domain Bacteria; kingdom Bacillati; phylum Bacillota; class Bacilli; order Caryophanales; family Bacillaceae; genus Alkalihalobacillus; species Alkalihalobacillus sp. MEB130. Next base: position 63,864 of record NZ_JAOANA010000024.1, on the reverse strand, counting down.
ATCTGATAACTAGGATACAAGTATTCATATCGATAATGTTCTAACCTAATAGATTGAGAACCATGATACGTACTCGCTTTTCCTGTGAAAGCATCCTGAAAAAGTTCAGCCCCCATCAGTCGATCACCTAGCATTAATTCACCTGGGTAGAACAAATGGTCAAAACCTGTTCTTCGTTCAGGAAAGCGGATCTCCGCTTCTAAATATTCGTACTCAACGATCCCTTGTCCACGATCACCATACAAGAAACTTTTTCTTTGTACAGGTGTTGTCGTCTCCCATCCTCGACCAGTATAGTAATCCTTCGTTTCACCACGCCAATAATGCTCTTTCGTAGACGCTGCATAAAACACAGGTGTGTCATCATCAATGAATCCCCCACCTAAACGCTCGTCATTATCACCATAACCAATTCGTTGAACCAATTCCCCCGATCCATTTTCCCCCATTCCAACAGCTGCACGAACGAAAGGAACAGGATCGTCCCATTGCGGATCAGGCTTGGGTGATAATAAACCTAAAATTCCACCCGCACTTATAAGTAGTACAAGCAGAACCCCCAGACGAACCGGCAATAGTTTAGGGGCTTGATACATCGTTTGCTGTTCAATAATTCGATACATGGTAACAAGACCAAGCAGTAGAAAACCTATAATAAACGTACGAATAATAGCAAATGTTGCATCATAAATCGTAAATGTATCGATAACCGTGATATAGATAATCGTAAAAATAAGAAAGAATAATACTCTTCTAGCATGAACAGTCCAGTAAAACAAAAGATAGCTCATGATAGCCAGTAAAACAAAAAACAAAAAGCTTCGGAATAAGTCCGTTAACCCATACCAACCACCTGATAACATCATGTTTATATTAGAAAAAATGTCCCCTCCAATGAGAAACACCCAATCTAAAGATAGAAACGGCCCATCAATAAAAACAAGATATAGACCGTAACAAACAACGAGCGATTTTAATAACATTGATACAATGACAGGCAATTGTAAAAATGTAATAAAGAAAAATACGGCTGTTACAAGCACAAAAACAATCATATAACCTGTATCTGTGATGTGCGGGAGTGGCAAAAGCCATTCCATTAGCAGCAAAAAGCTTAATCCGTAAAGAAGAAAATCTCTTCCTGTTTCAGCTTGCTTTTTATCTAGACGCATGACTTCAGCCTCTCCTTTCATTTACTCATTCTCAACAAAGACGGCAATTCCGATCTTTTCTAATTCCATAAGTACATGGCGGTCTTGTTCGGAAACAGCTACTACACAGACGGTTACCATTACCTTTTGCTCGATTAATGTTCTGCATATCGCTAGCAACTGGCCATTTATTTGTGAACTAACATAATAAACTTGCATCCCAGTCCACTCACGGTACATTTTATGAATAACAGGAGTTGCCTCCACTCTTGGTTCGACTTGAGCAAGCGCCATAAGCCCCTTGGATATTGTTTGTCGCGTCACCTCTACCAAATACCAATCTTGATATTTGACAGCAACCTTTAGGCCTGGGTGTTTCTCGGCAAACTTCACCATTAAAGATGCAGCTAATTCAATAGAATGTTCAAACATTTGCTCATTTCGGTCACCAATAGCCGTATCAACTGCAAGCACAATCCCTTCACCATGATACGATTCAAATTCTTTTGTCATCAATTTTGATGACCTCGCCGACTGCTTCCAATCAATGGAAGTCAGTCGATCCCCCGGTACATATTGTCTAACACCCGCCAACGAGCGATCTTCTTCAAACGAACGTTGAATCGTCCCATCCACGTTTTTTGGGATCCCTTGTACAGGCAAAGTGGACAACTGATGAACATGCGGGTAAACAAACACCTTTGTTTCACAAGGTACTACCTTCTTCCTTTCAAATAACCCAAATAAGTCCCCAAAAACGAGTGATAAACTCTCGAACTTATATGTACCTCTTTTTACATCGCGAATTTCATACGAAAAAACAAGCTTTCTTTGAAAGGAAAAGAAAAAGAGAGCCCCACATTCTTCATACGTTCCAAGTGACGAAGGAATTAAATCTTGGACTCTCACGTAAAAAAATGGTTGGATCGCTCTTTTATGCAGTGTAACGGTAACGATTAAGGTGTCACCTGATGGCAAAACATCCTTATGAACGTCACGTTCTACTCGAAGAATTTGAAAAGGATATAAAGCCACTAAAATAGTAGAAACAATGACCGTAACGATACTATAAAACAAAAACCAGCTTACAAAGCCACCCTGAAACATCGCATATGAAAAGACTGCCACTAAAAACACGAGTAGCAGCAAATACTTTATGATAACTTTCCCTTTATTCACGAGCGTGTCAACCTTCTTTGGTTAACAGGAATTTGTACCTGTTCCAAAATTAACGAGACAACGTCTTCTGCGGTTCGATTAGACATTTTACTTTCGGCTGTTACGATCATTCGATGTGCAAGTACATAAGGTGCTAAATGTTTTACATCATCAGGCAACACGTAGTCTCGTCCTTGTAAAAATGCATACGCTTGCGAAGCTTTCATTAAAGCAATCGTCCCACGCGGACTCACGCCAAGCTCCACATAACGGTTTTTTCTTGTTTCATGAACAAGGTCAATTATATACATTTTCACATCTTCACTAACATGCACTTTACTAATTTCCGATTGAATCATAACGACTTCTTCTGTTGTCATCGTCGGTTCAAGATCTTCAAGGGGATGTTTATACTGTAGGCGCTCTAATACTTCAAGCTCTTCTAATGCCGTAGGATAACCTAAATTCAACTTTAGTAGGAAACGATCCAGTTGTGCTTCTGGCAATGGGAATGTCCCAGCATACTCAATAGGGTTTTGTGTTGCCATGACAAAGAAAGGCTTTTCAAGTTGTAATGTTTCCCCGTCTACCGTCACACTGCCTTCTTCTAGAGATTCCAATAAAGCTGATTGGGTTTTAGGAGACGTTCGATTAATTTCATCTGCCAGTACAATGTTAGCCATAATAGGACCTGGACGAAATTCAAACTCTTGTTTATGTTGATTGTATATAGATACCCCTGTCACATCTGAAGGCAGAAGATCTGGTGTAAATTGAATTCGTTTAAATTCAGCACCAAGAGAACGCGCAATGGCTTTGACCATCATTGTTTTTCCAACTCCTGGTACATCTTCTAGCAAAACATGTCCACCAGTAAAAAGCGCAACAAGGCTTAATTCAACCTCTTTCCTTTTACCGACAACGACACGTTCAATATTTTCGATCACTTTTTCAATCTGTTCCACTGCTGCAACCATGTAATGCCTCCAATCTAATAAAAACCAGTCTATTTCCATCATACCATTTCAGCTTCGAAAAAACGTTACAATTGCATTACCAATTTCAAGAGAAACACTAAACCTTTTCCTTTAAAACTCCCCTTTTTCAAGCGCCTTAGTTTTTTCCCTTTAACATTTTTAGCATATTTCTCCGTAAGTTATCTTACAATAAAACATTAAACACCTACATTGCATGTTAGAATATGGAAACTGAAGGAGGAGGTATGATGGCTGTTGGTTTAATACTCATTGTTTGTGGGCTCGTCATTGGTTTTATCACTTATAGCTACATCGGATTATTGTTAGGGCTAGTTACAGCTCTATGTGTTGCGATCATGGTAAATCAACTAATTTACAAACGAAAACTAGCCCAATGCGAAGACTCTTCATTCACAAATGATGCCCTTTAATTGTCCTCCTACTTATCTCCAGTGAATCGAGCTCCAAATCCCATATAATTTATCATTTTTCACTCAATATTCCCTCCTCACTAACACATACTATTTAGTAAGGAGGGGTTGTCATGTACCGTTTATATACTCACAACGATTTAGATGGAGTTGGTTGCGGCATTCTTGCACGATTGGCTTTTGGAACAGATGTCGATGTCCGGTATAACTCTGTTCAAGGGCTAGATTTTCAAATCGAACGCTTTTTGGAACAAAACAGAATAGATGATGTGTTACTTATCACAGATCTATCTGTACATAGTGAAAACGAAAAGAAAATAGAGGAGTTTGTTAAAAAAGGCGGAAGCGTAACCATGCTTGATCACCATAAAACAGCTCTGCATTTTAACGACTACTCATGGGCCTCTGTTACCGTCCAATACGATGATGGACGGTTAGCTGCTGCAACATCGCTACTTTATGACTATTTAAGAAAACAAGGACTTTTAGAAGCCTCTTCGTCATTAGATGATTTTGTAGAGCTTGTTCGATTATGGGATACGTGGGAATGGGAGAAACATGAAGTGATCAAGGCAAAGCGACTGAATGACTTGTTCTTTATGCTTTCCATCGACGAGTTTGAAGAGAGAATGGTCAAACGTCTTCAAGAGAACGAATCGTTTGAATTCGATGAATTTGAAGAAAAGATCCTTGATATGGAAGAAACTAAAATTGAACGCTATATTAGAAGAAAAAGAAGAGAGCTAATTCAAACATTTATTGGTCCTTATTGTACGGGAATTGTCCATGCAGAGTCCTATCACTCTGAACTCGGCAATGAACTCGGAAAAGATTGTCCACATCTTGATTATATAGCGATTTTAAATGCTGGTGGCAAAAAAATCAGTTTTCGTACGATTCATGACCATGTTGATGTTTCCGAAGTCGCCAATCAATTTGGTGGAGGGGGCCATGCGAAAGCGTCTGGTTGCTCTTTAACGGAGGAAGCCTTCAAATTGTATATTTCCGAACCATTTCCACTTGAACCTTTACGTGTGGACGCCTTCAGAAATCAGCACAACCTAAAAGCAGGAAAGTCTGGATCTTTATATATTGATCACGCAGATCATCGTTTCTTTATTTACCCTATAAATGAGGACAGATGGATGCTCGAGAAAAACCAGTCTGAAGAAGACTTCTTCTCTTCCTTTGAAGAAGCGGAGAATTACATTAAACGAAACTATTTAGCATGGCTTGCTCGGGACGACCTGTTTGTCCGCTACTTAGCTGATCATGTACTAGATAACAAACGTCAGAACGCAAAACAAACATAAACCCCATTCACAAGGGCAAAAAGGAAGGCCCCGGACTTTACCGGAGCGCATTCAAATCAAATGTTGGTACTAACCCTTCCTTTGCTGCCCTTCCTAATAAAGCTTCAATCGCAGCATACCCGTCCTCACCTAAGTTCGCTGTATACTCATTAACATAAAGTTCAATATGAGAGCTTGCAACATCCACTGATAACTCTTGGGCATGCTCCATTATGTATGCCTTCGATTCATCTGGATGAGCCCAAGCATAATCAACGGATGCTTTTACCCATTTTGTAATTTCACCAAGATTTAAAGACCGATGAGCAATAATCGCCCCTAATGGAATTGGTAACCCAGTATCCTCCTCCCACCAACTTCCTAAATCCTGAAGAAGGGTGAGTCCGTAGTCTTGGTAGGTAAAGCGCGCTTCATGTATAACCAATCCTGCATCAATCGTACCAGCTTGAACAGCAGGCATAATTTCATGAAACGGCATGACAATAATTTCGCCGATTCCACCTGAAATCGTTTGTGATGCCCACAAACGAAACAATAAATAAGCAGTCGACCTCTCACTAGGCACAGCTACTTTTTTCCCCGCCAAAGCTTGAGGACCTACTTGCTCCCCTTTTGTTAGCACGAGCGGTCCACACCCTCTTCCTAGTGCCCCTCCACAAGGAATTAAAGCATAATCAGATAACACATAAGGGAGCGCGGCATAAGAAATTTTTTGAACTTCAGGACCAATCCCTTCTGCTGCCCAATTATTTGTTTTATCAATATCTGCATAGGTTACATCCAACTCCGGAGCACCAGGGATTAACCCATGTACCCACGCATGAAACACAAACGTATCATTCGGACAAGGAGAAAATGCAATTTTCATGAAAATACCTCCACCATAACAGAACTAGCTTTTTCTAACATCGCTAGTGCCTCTTTTATTCGCCAAGCATCTCTGTCTCTTGGTCCAATTTTATTCGAAATGGACCTCATTTCCATAACAGGGACTCCATGTTGCTTTGCAGCTTCTGCTACACCAAATCCTTCCATCCCTTCTGCAACCGCATCTGGAAACCGATTCAATAACAAATCTGTTGTTTCTTGTGTTCCGGTAACCGTCGATAACGTCAAGATGGCTCCTTGATGAACATCCACACCCATACTTACTGCCTGAGTACAAAATCGGTTCACCATATCCCCGTCCACTACTAGTTTGGAATCACCTAAATGTAGTTCTTCTAAACTGAGAAATCCTTCTGATGATTCCGCACCTAAATCAGCGGCAATAATATCAGTTGAAATGACGATTGAGCCCATATCAGCTCTTCCTTCAAATCCACCCGCTATCCCTGCATTAATCACATAATCATACTTCTTTTTTGCTAATGCCGTTGCTGTACGAGCTGCAGCTGCGGCTTGTCCGACACCTGCCACAATAATATCAAACTGAGATGCGTTCCTTATTCCTTTTTCTATCGCTTCTTTCTCGGCATGAACAGAAGTGACAATCAGTATTGCTTTTTGCTTATTCATGTATAGAAACTCTCCTTATGCGGCTTCAATCTTTCCGTTTTAGTGTATCGAATTCCTCTTCCTTTGACCAGTCTCTGCACAGACTAAGCTATTGTAGTCTGCTTCTTATCAAAAGAGCCCATTGATGCTAAGATCTAAATAACATAAAAAAGTGATAGGAGGTCATATGATGTTTGACAAAGTTGAAGGTGTTTTTCCAGCAAAAGCTACATTAGGAGAAGGACCGCATTGGGATCATGACAACCATCATTTATACTGGGTAGATATTCTCGAAAAGAAACTCCACCTGTTTGACCCACAACAGAACCAAAATCACTCTGTCCAGTTTGATCAATACATCGGAGCAGTTGTTCGAAGCAAATCAGGTCAACTCCTTTTGGCTATGGAAAATGGCATTTATCAATATGATTTACAATCACAAAAGTTGACATTTATTACAAACCCAGAAAAGAATTTATCCGGTAACCGTTTTAACGATGGAAAATGTGACCCCGCCGGTCGTTTTTGGGCTGGAACTATGTCTTTAGATGAAACAGAAGGTCAAGGTTCGTTGTATCGTTTAGATCCTTCTGGTGAGAGTAAAAAGATTCTTTCTCCAGTTACAATTTCTAACGGACTTGCTTGGAGTCCCGATCATTCTTTCATGTATTACATCGATACACCAACTAGTGAAGTGAAAATGTATCAATACGACGAGAAAAGTGGAGACATTCGCTTTCTAAAAACGAGCGTATCCATCCCTAGATCAAGTGGCTATCCAGACGGCATGACCATTGATAGCGATGGGATGATCTGGGTTGCTCACTGGGGCGGGGCAAGAGTAACGCGTTGGGACCCGCAATCTGGCATTCAACTTGACGAAATTTCAATCCCAGCTAAAAACGTTACTTCTTGTACATTTGGAGGAGCTAATCTAGATGAGCTCTATATTACGACAGCAAGAATAGGTATGGATGAAGAGGAGCTCTCACACTATCCACAGTCCGGAAATCTATTCAGAGTGAGAACCAAAGCAAAAGGAATTCCTGCCTATTTATATGGATAGTAAACAAAAATAGGGCCTATCTCAATTCCTCTCTACCCATGCTCTTACATAGGTAGAGTTGTTGAGACAGCCCTATTCTTTTTCTAGATAACTCCGATTAACATAGCGGCCACTATAAGAACAATACTAAATCCCCACACCCAGAAGAATGAGTAGCGAATATGTTTCCCCATTTCGAGTCCAGCAAGTCCTAGCGCTAACCAAAGAGCTGGTGAAAACGGGCTAATAAATGTACCAATAATATTTCCAATTACCATAGCATATGCTGCAGAGGCAGAATCGACACCATATCCAGTAACAATTTGCTCCACTACCGGCAGCAAAGCAAAATAGTAAGCGTCTGTACTTAACACCAATTCAAACGGAACCCCTAAAAACCCAATCACAAGATGCAAATACGGAACGATAAAAGCAGGCAAGAATAAAACAAGGTCAGTCGCTAATGACTGTAACATGCCCGTTCCATCTAAAATTCCTAAGAAGGAACCTGCCGCTAAAATAATAGCAGCCATAAGGAGCGCATTAGGAGCATGTGCTTTAATACGTTCCATCTGATCTTCTACTTTTGGATAGTTAATAAGTAAAGCAATACTTAAACTAATCATAAACACAAATCCTGCCGGAACAATTCCCCACACTAACATCGCAATCACACCTAATGTTAGCAATAAATTTATCCACAGAAGCTTTGGACGAACTAAAGAACCATCTTTCTTTTGCGCTAATTCCTCACTAGCTTCTTCAACCGTCGCCGCAGCCTCAAATTCAGCGTTTTCAACATCTGACAACCTTGCAATCTTCTTTTTTTCTCTTATTCCTAAAATAACAGCTAGACCTATTAATAAAATCATGGCAATAATTTGAACCGGAATCAGCGGTCTCCATAACTCAGTTGGATCGACACCGATGACAGCGGCAGTTCTTCCAATTGGTCCTCCCCAAGGAACCATGTTAATAATACTAGCACTTAATCCAATTAATAAGAGAAGCAAGTACGGACTCATCTTTAATCTCTTATAAAGAGGAAGAAGTGCTGGAATGGTAATTAAGAACGTTGAAGCACCAGAGCCATCAAGATGGGCTATAGCTGCTATAATAACCGTCCCCACCGTTACAGCAATAACATCTCCTCTGGAAATGGCAATCATTTTATTAATAATCGGATCGAATAAGCCAGCATCCTGCATGACTCCAAAAAAGAGAATCGCAAATATGAACATAATGACCACATTAATGACTCGGTCGATTCCTTCACCAAATAGCACACCAATCTCTGCAAATCCAAACCCAGCTACTAAAGCCCCAATAATCGGTATGAGAACAAGGCCGATAATCGGCGTAATTTTTCCCCTTAGCAACAATAGAACAATGGTTAAAATGGTAACCAATCCAATGATACTCAACATTCTAATCTCCCCTTTCACTTAAATAAACGTATATTTGAAAAAAGGGCACATTGAAAGCGGATACAAATTTAGGGAGACTTCTCCCATCCTTAAATGAATTATCCCTTTTTTCAAACTTTTCTATATACATAGAAACGTACCATGTTTGAAAAAAGGGATGAAGTTTTTGAAAATAAACGATTTATTGATCATTAAATAATTTTTGTTCATATTGTTCACAAAAGAGAGTAACGCCTTTCCGGACGGCCAACATCCCCATATTTTTGCTCAGCCTCCACTGCCTTAGAGGAAACTAAATACTCTAAATAACGCCTCGCTGTGGACCTGCTTGCCCCAATCTCTTTCCCAACTTGAACAGCAGTCCAGCCTTTTCCTCTGTTTTGTTCCATAATTTTTTTGATTTTCTCTAACGTTATTCGATCTATTCCTTTTGGTAAATCACCTGATTCAACCACTTCCTCCTTCGGCGCAGTAACACTGCCTGTCAAACGGTCAATTTCTTCTTGTTCTAGCTCATCTCTAGAAGACAAAAAACGGCGAAAATCTACGTAACGTGTTAACGTCTGTTCAAATCGAGAAAAATCAACCGGCTTTACAATGTAATCAAAGATTCCAGCCCGTAATGCTTCCTCAATCGTAGTTACTTCTTTTGCTGCTGTCATCATAATGACATCAATACTTTGGTAGTCTCTTCGAATAGTCCAAAACAACTCTAAGCCTTCGACATCTGGTATGTATACATCAAGTAAGATGAGATCTGGAAGTTTTTCCGTTTGCAGCCACCGTTTTGCCTCTTCCCCTGTTTTTACACTGCCGACGACCGCAAACCCGTCCACTTTCCCAACAAACTGTGTTGTAATGTCCGCTACACGAAAGTCATCTTCTATGATTAATACTCTAAATAATTGCTGCATCCATTCTCCTCCTATCTTTTTGGTATCGTTATAACAAAACAAGCTCCACCTAACTCACCATCTTCTACCAGAATTTCTCCACCAATATCTTTAAGAACTTGTTTCGTTAATGCCAAACCAATTCCCCGGTGGAAGCCTTCTTTCGTAGAAAAACCTTGGTTAAATATATTTAAAGTCATATCAGATGGTACTCCTTGACCCGAGTCTTCAATTTCAAACAGAATTTCATCACCTAGATCCGTAAAGAAAATGGAAACTTCACGTTTCGAATCAGGATTCATCTTCACCGCATCAATCGCATTCTCAATTACATTTCCTAGCACGGTAACAAGAGCATCTCGTTCTGTATTAGGTAAGCGATGGGTAAGTTGACTGTCTGGATCGATAGAAAGCCTGACCTTTTGTTCATTCGCCTGATTTACTTTGCCCAACAAGATTGCACTTACCATGGGATCAGACACTTTCTCAACTAAAAGACGAATCCACTTTTGTTGAATGTTGCTCTCTCTTCGGATAAAATCAACCGCTTCATCATTTCTCTCAAGTTGAATGAGCCCTAAAATGGTATACATTTTATTAGAAAATTCATGTGTTTGCGCTCTTAATGCATCAGCATATTGCGAAACCCTAGTTAATTCTTTCGTTAAATTCTCAATTTCTGTTTTATTACGAAACGTCGAGACTGCTCCAATTAAAGTCTCTTGATAGTAAATAGGGACACGGTTTACTAAAACCACATCGTTCCCTACCAAAAGTTCTTTATTGTATTGACTCACTCCATGTTCTAGTACTTCATGAAGCTTAGAAGTAGGGAGAACATCCAAGATCGGCTTTCCTATAAATTCTTCTGTCTTGCTTTCTCGGTTCCTCAGCAATCGTTTTGCCGCTGCGTTTATCATCGTAATCGCACCATCTTTATTAACAGCAATGATTCCTTCGTGTGTTGATTGTAAAATCGTTTCTTTTTGAAGTAGAAGGTGTGAGATTTCCTCTGGCTCTAATCCAAAAAGCAGCTTCTTAATGTAATGAGCAATAAAAATGGCCCCAATCACTCCTACCCCGACTATGGCAATAAGCACCAACCAAAGCTCTCTACTATAATGATGAATAATGCTCTGAACATCGTCATTTAAAAAACCTACAGAAACAACTCCAATCACTTCTCCTTGATCAGAAACAACTGGCACCTTTCCCCGAATCGATTGTCCTAACGAGCCAGTCGCTTTAGAAACATATGACTCTCCGTGAAGCAAAGCACGATCATTATCTTCTCCAACCATTTTCCTTCCTATTTGTTCAGGAATCGGGTGAGCATATCGAATTTCTTGTAGATTTCCAACAACAATGAATTCAGCTTTCGTCGCTTTACGTATCGGGGCAACAAGAGGCTGAATCACCTCTGCTGGCTCATCCAGGTAAAAGGCTTCCTTTAACTCAGGTATGTGCGCAACACTTTCTGCCACACTAAGCGCCCTTTCTCCAAGCTGTGCTTCTAGCGTATCAGAAAGAAAATATTGAAGAAACACTCCCATTATGGCAAACATTCCGATAATTAATAGCACAATGAGAAACGTCATTTTCATTTTCAAATTAAGCTTTGTTTTAGGTTGAGTTAAATACTTACGACTGTTGTTATCTTGTATGGAAGACATCATAAAAATCTCCTTAGCCTTTTTGCTTTTTTTAGTTTACCATACTCCCATGAAAAGCCATGATTCACCCCTCATAAAAAACGAATAGCCACTTATAAAAAGTGGCTATTCGCCTGGATGAAGAACTGTGATTGCTCGTAGTTATACGTAACTTTTGAAAAGTCAAATGGTTGACCGTTTGTTAAATGAAAAATGGTTTCAACGGTAAGTTTTGGAGCCCCTTTTTCCAGTCCTAAATAGTTGGCTTCTTCTTCTTTTAACTTATCCACTTTTAGATACATATCAGAAAAGCCAATCTTTAATCCTAATCCTTCCTTAATATAGTGAAAAATCGATTCTGACGCTATTTCGTTATTCAAATAAGTAACAATCGACTTATTATAAAAAGACTCCTCTAAGCACAACGTTTTTCCGTTAATATACCGAATTCTTTTTACATAATAGGCATCTTCATCTTGTTTCATATTTAGATTGAAAGCCACTTCTTCTGAAGGCTTCCTCAAATCCAATTCCAACACTTCTGATGTTATTTGAAAGTCTTCAAGATCCATCTTAAATCCTTGATTAGAAAGAAGACTAATATGCCCTTTTCTCTTATGTCTTCTTACAAAAATACCACTACCTCGAACTTGAAAAACAGCGCCCTTTTTTTCTAGCAGATCTAATGATTTTATAATTGTACTCTTACTCGCTTCAAATTGAGCCATGAGCGTTTCTAGTACAGGAAGTTTATCTCCTTGTTGAAGATCATTTTCTTCAATATACGTTTCAATTTCAGTTGCAATTTGCTGGTATTTTAACATGGAATATACCTCACTCGTTTCGATTGTCTCATTCACTAAGAGAATTATAGCATAAAATTTGTAACCGGCTCATCTAATAAAATTATATATAAATAAATTTTTTATTTGGTTATTGATTAATTGTACCGGTACAATTATAATAAAACCATACAAAAGAAAACAAACTCTAAAGGGGGGGTTAAGATGTCAGGAAAAGTTAGAGATTATACTCAACTTGCAAAAGACATATTAGAAGCAGTTGGTGGAGAAGAAAACGTCATTGGAGCGACACGTTGTGCCACTAGGCTTAGATTAGTACTAAAACGCTCAAATCCAAAAGCGAAAGAAAAAGTCGCTTCTCTGCCAGGTGTTATTACAGTTGTAGAAAACGGTGGCCAATTCCAAGTCGTTATTGGTCAACACGTCGGGGAAGTCTATGAGACGTTCTCAAGTCTAGTTAACCTTGATACATCATCAGATGGGGAAAATGAAAATAAAGGAACCATCTTAAACCGTGTGATTGCAACGATGTCAGCTGTATTTGCGCCATTTATTTACATCTTAGCTGCAGCTGGTATTATCCAAGGTTCATTAATTGTTATTAATTTATTGTTCCCTGCTTTTGCAACGACCGGAACGTACGAAGTTTTTAGTTTTATTTCATGGGCACCATTTACATTCTTACCTATTTTTATCGCCATAACAGCATCAAAGCATTTTAAAACCAACACGTACATTGCGGTAGCTTGTAGTGCGGCTTTAGTAAGTCCAACTTGGGCAGCGATTGCAGCACAAATTGCAGCTGGTGAGACAATTACATTCTTAGGAATTGCCTTATCTGAAACCGTATACACATCATCGGTTTTACCACCACTATTTTTAGTGTGGATCTTGTCTTACCTGGAGAAATTTTTAAATAAAAATATGAACGAAGTTGTTCGACCATTATTTGTTCCATTTTTGTGTATGATCATCATGGTACCTTTAACAATTGTTTTAATTGGTCCTATCACAACAGCAGGAGCTGTCGGAATCGCTAATGGTTATAACTTCTTAGCTGAAACAGCACCTGCAGTAGCTGGAGCAATTATCGGTGCTTTCTGGCAAGTACTCGTTATTTTCGGAGTCCACTGGGGAATTACTCCAATGGTACTAGCAAACTATGATATGTATGGCCGCGATTCATTCCAAGCGTATCAAACGATTGCGGTTATCGCGCAAGTCGGTGCAGTACTTGGGGTTATTTTAAAGGCAAGAAGCCAAGAAACTCGCAAAGTCGGGGTTTCAGCTGGGGTAACTGGTTTATTCGGTATTACTGAACCAGCTATCTACGGAATAACGTTACGATTTAAGAAACCATTTATTTATGGTTGTATCGGTGGAGCAACTGGGGCCATTGTCGCAAGTTTCTTTAATCCATATTATTTTGCCTATGCAGGATTACCAGGTCCGTTAACACTAGTGAACGGAATCAACGCTGATTATCCTTCATCGATTTGGGGAATTTTAATCGGTTCTGCTATTGCGATTATTCTTCCTGTCGTTTTAATCCAAATCTTTGGCTATGGTGAAGATACAGCTAAACAAGCAGGCAATGATAATTTAGTAAAAGAGCAAGGACAAAGTGGAGATCAACAAGCAAATAACTCTAGAAACAACGAAGAAACAATTAGTGCTCCTTTTGCTGGAAAAGTGATCCCTCTTAGCGAAGTACCTGATGAGGTATTTGGATCAAGGGCCATGGGCCAAGGCGTAGCCATCGAGCCAGAGGATAACAAATTATATGCTCCATTTGATGGAAATGTAGTTATGGTTGCACCTACGAAGCATGCAATCGGTTTGCGTTCCGATTCTGGTGTTGAATTACTTGTGCATATTGGATTAGATACCGTTTCACTTAACGGAACTCCTTTCAGTTTACAAGTGAAAGATGGAGACAAAGTAAAAAAAGGTGACTTGCTTGTTACTTTTGATAAAGAAATGATTGAAAAGAAAGGGTTAAAAACGATCACACCTGTTATTATTACAAACTCACATGCTTATAAAGAAGTGATCGTTTCAGATCTTACAGCTTGTACATTAGACGAAGAATTAATTACAGTAGTGAAATAGGAGGAGTTCAACATGAGTAAAATGCCAAAAGACTTTTTATGGGGCGGCGCGTTAGCCGCTCACCAATTTGAAGGTGGCTGGGACCAAGGTGGTAAAGGACCTAGCGTTGTAGATGTCATGACAGCAGGTGCCCATGGTGTGCCTAGAAAAATTACCGATACAATTGAAGAAAATGAATTTTATCCAAACCATGAAGCCATTGATTTTTATCATAACTATAAAGAGGACATCGCTCTTTTTGCGGAAATGGGACTAAAATGCTTACGCACATCGATTGGTTGGAGCCGCATTTTCCCTAAAGGTGATGAAGCGGAACCGAATGAAGCAGGCTTACAATTTTATGATGATGTATTTGATGAATTACTCAAGCACGGTATTGAGCCCGTTATTACACTCTCTCACTTTGAAATGCCGCTACATTTAGCAAGAGAATACGGTGGATTTAGAAGTAGAAAAGTGGTAGACTTCTTCGCAAAGTTTGCTGAAGTTTGCTTCAACCGTTACAAAGATAAAGTTACGTATTGGATGACGTTCAACGAAATTAATAACAAAATGGATGTGGATAACCCCCTATTCCTTTGGACGAATTCTGGTGTGACTGTCAAAGAAGGAGAAAACGCGAAAGAAGTGATGTATCAAGCAGGACATCATGAACTAATTGCTAGTGCATTAGCGGTAGCAAAAGGTAAAGAGATTAACCCTAAATTCCAAATTGGAGCAATGGTGTCACACGTACCTATCTACCCTTACTCTTCCAACCCAGAAGATGTGATGCTTGCTGAAGAATACATGAGACAACGTTACTTCTTCCCGGATGTACATGTTCGCGGGTATTATCCAAGCTATGCATTAAAAGAGTTTGAAAGAGAAGGATTCAACATTCCGTTTGAAGACGGCGACGATGAAATCTTACTCAACGGTAAGGTCGACTATTTAGGCTTTAGTTACTATATGTCAACAACGGTAAAAAGTGATGTTGTTAGTGATAATTCTGGCGATATCGTTAACGGCGCACTGCCTCACGGGGTAGAAAATCCATACATTAAATCGAGTGATTGGGGCTGGGCGATTGATCCAACTGGGTTACGCTACACATTAAATCGTTTTTATGATCGCTATCAAATTCCATTATTCATTGTCGAAAATGGCTTTGGTGCTGTTGATACAGTGGAAGATGACGGCTCCATCCACGACCCAGAGCGCATTAATTATTTAAAATCACACATTGAAGCATTAGAAAAGGCGGTCACTTACGATGGAGTAGAACTGATGGGCTACACACCGTGGGGAATCATCGATATCGTGTCATTTACAACAGGGGAAATGAAAAAACGATATGGTATGATTTATGTAGATCGCGATAATGAAGGAAATGGATCAATGAAACGTTATAAGAAAGATTCATTTGATTGGTACAAAACAGTGATTCAAACAAATGGAGAAGAACTGTAGGAGTTATCATTCACTAAAACAAATCCCGAATATCGGCACTTGTGCCCTATTCGGGATTTGTTTCATTTTCTACTCAGTCTTATGTTAATGCCCGGACAACCTCTTCTAATTTCATGCCACGGGAACCTTTCACTAAAACAACATCGCCTTCATCGACAACGTCCTTTAATTTAGCAATCAATTGTTGTTTGTCATCGTATGCCCAAACTTGATTTTCTGAAAAATTCACTCTTGATCCTTCTGCAATCTTCTTACCTAGTTCACCAAATGTGAAAACATAATTGATTTTTGCTGAATCAATCCCTTTTCCCACTTCGTAATGGAACGTCTCTTCTTGATCACCAAGCTCCAGCATATCTCCTAGTACGACTATTTTCTGCTTGTAGCCTTTTAAGTCCTGAAGCAATTCAATTGCAGCCCTCATGGAAGTAGGACTAGCATTATACGCGTCATTAATAACAGCCACGCCGCCTTTGCCTTGGATCAATTCCGTACGCATCCCTGTAATCTTAATCAACTCTAGCCCTTTTTTTATGTCAGAAACCGTTACACCAAACTGCTTCGCAATCGCAATGGCTGAAAGAGCATTATTAATATTGTGTTTACCGAGCACCGGAATGAAAAACTCGGTTCCATCCTCTCCATTTATTGTAAAATAGGTTCCATCGCTTTTTTGCTCCATTTGCACTGGGTAATAATCATTTGTTTCAGCGCTCCCAAAGGTTAAAACACGGAACGGACTTTCTCCAACTTTTTCTGTTAACAGCGGCTCATCACCATGAATAACAAGAGTCCCGTTTTCCTTTAGACCTGACGTAATTTCAAATTTCGCCTCCGAAATGCCTTCACGCGAGCCTAAATCCAGCAAATGAGACTCACCAATGTTGGTAATAATCGCAGCCTCTGGCTTGGCAATCGTCGAAAGAAGTTCTATTTCTCCTCTTCCGCTCATTCCCATTTCTAACACCGCTATTTCTGTGTCTTCCTCTAATTGAAGAATGGTAAGTGGCAGTCCAATATGATTATTGTAATTCCCTTCTGTTTTTTGAACCTTATAAGTCGTAGAAAGCACCGAAGTTACCATATCCTTCGTTGTTGTTTTCCCATTACTACCTGTAATCCCAACAACCTTAGTAGAAAGACTAGCCAAGTAGTTTTTGGCTAAATTCTGTAGTGCCAATAAAGTATCATCTACAAGGATAAGCGCAACATCACTAGGAGGATTTGGTTGATTTTTTTGCCAAAGAACTCCGGATGCCCCATTCTCGATAGCTTTTTTCACGAAATCATGACCATTAAAGTTCTCTCCAACTAGGGGAACATACAAATTGCCTTCTTGTATCGTTCTTGTATCTGTTGAAACTCCCGCAATCTCTACAGAAGTACTATTTGGTCCGACTGCTTCCCCGTTCATCCACGCAGCAATTTCCTTAAACTTTTTATGAATCATACAATCGCTCCCTTGTCTTTAAAAATTCCGTCTTTTCAATTCGCTATTTCTATTTTATGTAAAAGGAGGCTGACTCACAACGGAATCAACCTCATTACTATTTATACACATTAAAAAGTGTGTTTAATCTTTTGTTTTTCCTCGTGACGCTCTACTCCAAGCTCCACTAATTTTTCAATTAGCTTAGAGTACGATAAGCCTGATTCTTGCCATAGCATTGGGAACATGCTAAAAGGCGTAAAGCCTGGCATCGTGTTCACTTCGTTCATCAGGACATCTCCTTCTTTTGTTAAGAAGAAGTCGGCACGAACTAATCCGGAACAGTCTAGAGCTTTAAAGGATTGAATCGCTACTCTCTTAATTTCTTCATATTCTGCATCCGTGATGTCAGCAGGAATAATGAGTCCCGTACTTCCATCCTCATATTTTGCTTGATAATCATAAAAATCTGTTTCCGGAACAATCTCGCCCACAACTGAGCACTCAGGATCATCGTTTCCTAAAACGGCAATTTCCACTTCACGACCGTCGATTCCTTCTTCAATAATAATTTTTCGATCGTACTCAAAAGCTAGCTCAAATGCTTTTTCTAAACTTTCTCTGTCTTTACATTTACTAATTCCCACACTTGAGCCTAAGTTTGCTGGTTTCACAAAACAAGGGTAGCCAAGCTTTTCTTCAACGGTAGCATATGCTGCTTCCGCATTCTTTTCCCAATCACCGCGAAGGTACCAAACATAGTTGGCTTGCTTAATGCCAGCCTGCTCATAAATGTTTTTCATCATGACTTTATCCATTCCAGCAGCGGATGCCAGCACGCCGTTCCCGACGTAAGGGATATTCATCAATTCTAATAGCCCTTGAACGGTTCCATCTTCTCCGTTTGGTCCGTGAAGCAACGGAAAAACCACATCGATCTTATCTTCGTTCGCATCGGCTTTAGATGGCACTGGGAAGATTTCTGAATTTAACGCCACCGGCGAAATTACTTCTCCATTTTCTTTCAATTGAAGCTGCTTCACATCCTCTACAGGACCTTCAAGCTGTGCTCCTCTAACCCACTCACCGTTTTCCGAAATATATATTGGATGAATTTCATATTTAGTTAAGTCTAACGCTTTAATGACAGCTTTAGCCGTTTGTAACGATACTTTATGTTCAGCAGATTTTCCACCATACAATAATCCAAGTTTAATTTTCATATTCAACCTCCATATCCATTTGCACTTCTTATTGTAACACTTTCGTACCTAAGTTAAATACTCATTTATAACTAGTTTACACCCTCGTAATGGCTCATTAGCCTATCTTTAACTACAGTATGTAACAATCTTCTTTTTGGGCATGTTTTTTTTGAAAGTTTTTGACAAGAAAAAAGAAGGACTCTTTCATAAATGTATGCTTTGATCAGCAGATACATTTTAAAAGAGTCCTTCTTAAGAATTTATTATGATTTTACTAGTGTTTTTATTGTTCCTGCTTCAGGTGGATGAACTCCATGTCGGTAGAAGTCAAGATGGATAGGCTCTAAAGGTTTACGACCAAGGATTAAGTCAGCTGCCTTTTCCGCCAACATCAAGACCGGTGCATGGATGTTGCCATTCGTGACATAAGGCATGGCAGATGCATCAACAACTCGAACATTTTCAAGTCCATGAACCTTCATCGTTAGCGGATCTACGACAGCCATTGGATCTGACGCTGGTCCCATCTTCGCCGTACAACTCGGATGAAGCGCTGTCTCGGCATCATTTCTCACCCATTCCAAAATCTCCTCATCTGTACTAACGGAAGGACCTGGTGAAATTTCACCCGAATTATAAGGTTTCATTGCCGGCTGATTTAGGATTTCACGTGAAATTCTCACTGCTTCAATCCACTCACGACGGTCTTGTTCAGTTGAAAGATAGTTGTAAACCATACTTGGGTGCTCTTTCGGATTTTTCGAACGAATCTTTAATGAACCCCTAGCATCAGAGTACATAGGTCCGACGTGTACCTGAAAACCGTGAGCGGTGTCCGCTTTCTGTCCGTCGTATCGAACGGCTACCGGTAGGAAGTGGAACATTAAGTTTGGATATTTAACGTCCTCGTTCGAACGAACGAAACCTCCACCTTCGAAATGGTTCGTTGCGGCCGGACCTTTACGTCCAATTAACCATTGCAAACCAATCCAAGGCATTTTCAGTTTATTTAAGTTAGGCTGCTCAGAAACTGGCTGCGGACAAGAGTATTGGATGTAGGTTTCAAGATGATCCTGAAGGTTTTCACCTACACCTGGAAGATCCACTACTGGTTCAATACCAAGTGAGCGCAAGTATTCAGCATTTCCTACACCTGACAATTGAAGCAATTGAGGTGTATTAATTGCCCCACCTGCGAGTACGACTTCACCTGCAATCACCTGATGAGTCTTCCCATCTCTTTGATACGTTAACCCCTTCGCACGAGTACCTTCGAAATCAATACTTGTTACAAACGCACGAGTTTTCACAGTTAGGTTCTCACGCCCCATAGCTGGATGTAGATAGGCACGTGAAGGTGAATACCGTTGTCCTTTGTACACATGCTTATCAAATGGAGCAAATCCCTCTTGTCTAAAACCATTCACATCAGGAATTCTTGCGTAACCAGCCTCGACCGCTGCTTCAAAGAAGGCTTGGAATAAAGGACCAGTAGCTGGCCCACGTTCCAATTTAAGAGGACCATCATGGCCTCGATATTCGTCATCCGGCTCGGCGGCTAAAGCAGTTTCCAAACGTTTGAAATATGGAAGACAGTGCGCAAAATCCCATGTTTCCATACCTGGGTCTGCTCCCCAACGTTCATAATCCAATGGATTCCCTCGTTGATAGATCATACCATTAATGGAACCGGAACCTCCGAGCACCTTTCCTCTGGCATGCTTGATACGTCTTCCATTCATATGAGGTTCCGGGTCAGATTCATATCTCCAGTCATATAAAGGATTCCCTGAGGGGAACGGCAAAGCTGCTGGCATTTGGATCAATAAATCCCATGAATAGTCCTTACGTCCTGCCTCTAAAACAAGAACACTACGTGTCCCGTCTGCACTTAAACGGTCTCCAAGTACAGAACCCGCACTACCGCCACCTACGATAACAATATCATATGTCTCTTTCATCTTCTCGACCTCCTAGGATAGTAACAATTGATTTTAGTGATTTAAATAATTTGAAAAGTATTCATTAAAAAACTTACTAGTTTACTAGTTTTAGACTGGTTATTTTCTATACCGAGTTCAAATCTGGGGAATGTCCCTCAATTTTTTCGTTTTCGTGGTGAACATTCACTGCCTTTTGTTAACTTTATTATTTTTATTAAATTTTTATTTAACGTTCTTAATATAATTAATATAACACAGTGATTTTTTTTTGTAAACCTGGTTTTGCCTTAATGATAAAAGGGTGGGACTGTCAATTATTAGCGACAGTTAAGGATGGCAGGAATTTTAGAGGATAGTAGATATAAAAGAGACTCCCCAAAGGATTAATGAACCTTTGAGAAGTCTCTTTTAATAAGTTATTTTTTACTGTATTAGCATTTCACTCTCATCTTAGTAATAATAAACTTTTTGAAATAACCATCTGAATTTTCAGGCTATGTTAATGTACCTAGCTAGCTTTTTTATTCTGTTCCAGATTTATGAAGAATCGATCTTTCTAAAATCTCAGCAATATCCATTGTTTGAACTTGATCTTCAACCTCTTTTGCTTTTGTTCCATCACTTAACATGGTTAAACAGTATGGACATCCACTTGAAATCATTGACGGATTAATCGATAGTGCCTGCTCAGTTCGTGCAATATTAACACGGTTTCCTGTTTCTTCCTCCATCCACATTAACCCCCCACCAGCTCCACAACACATACCAGTATCACGGTTACGTTCCATTTCTATAAGCTTTACACCTGGAATAGACTTTAGAATTTCACGCGGTGGATCATACACTTCATTATAGCGCCCTAAATAACAGGAATCATGGAAAGTAATCGTTTCATTAACTTCATATTTCGGTCGAAGCTTACCTTGCATTACTAATTCATATAGCAATTCTGAATGATGATAAACCTCTGCTTCTAATCCAAAATCAGGATATTCATTTTTTAAGATATTATATGCATGTGGATCAATCGTCACAATTTTCTTCACGTTATGCTTCTTTATTTCACTAATGTTTTTTTCAGCAAGCTCTTGAAACAGAAATTCATTTCCTAAACGACGTGGTGTATCTCCTGAGTTCTTTTCTTTATTTCCTAGAATAGCAAACTTAACGCCAGCCTCATTCATTAACCTAGCAAAAGATTGCGAAATTTTTTGACTACGATTATCATAGGAACCCATGGAACCAACCCAAAATAAATAATCAAATGATTCACCTGATTTTTCTAGTTCCTTCACAGTTGGTACATGAATGTCATCACAACCATCACGCCAGTTTTCACGTTCTTTACGACTGATTCCCCACGGATTTCCTTGTCGCTCAATATTGGTCATCGCTCGCTGTGCATCAGCGTCCATTTTTCCCTCTGTTAAAACAAGATAGCGACGGAGGTCAATAATTTTATCAACATGCTCATTCATGACAGGACATTGATCCTCACAGTTTCGGCACGTTGTACAGGCCCAGATTTCTTCCTCTGTAATAACATCACCAATTAAGCTGACACTATAGCCCGCTGCCACTTCTTCATGGGCTGCTCCTTGCATTGCAAGTTGATTGGCTCTTGTATGAGAAAAAGCAAACTGCGGCAACCAGGCAGATCTCGACGTCACCGCAGCTCCTTTCTCGGTTAAATGATCTCGCATTTTAACAATAAGATCCATTGGCGATAGCATTTTTCCTGTACCTGTGGCTGGACACATATTCGTACAACGTCCACACTCAACACAGGCGTAGAGGTCAATCATTTGATTTTGGGTAAACTCTTCAATTTGACCGACCCCGAATGTTTCTTTCGTTTCATCTTCAAAATCAATTGGTGCTAATTTACCTGGTGCTGTTAACCGACTGAAAAAAACATTTGCAGGTGCTGCAATTAAATGTGCATGTTTACTTTGTGGGACATAGACCATAAAAGTCAAAAGTACCAATAAATGGATCCACCAAGCGATGAAAAAAATCACGATGGCAGTCGTTTTACTAATTCCTCCAAACGCCAAAGCAATAAGTGATGCAATAGGCTCTGACATAGACATTCCATGACCTGACCAAATTAAAGACATTCCGTTCCCTAATAGCACGGTAAGCATTAAAGTTCCGATAAATATTAAGACAAGTCCCGCTTTCCAGCTACGTTTTAAGCGTACCAACTTCTCGATGTATCGACGATGAAAAGCCCAAAAGACAGCTACAAGTATCATTAATGTAATAATCTCTTGAAAAAAGGTAAATCCAGCATAAAGGGGGCCAAGTGGTAAATGCGAACCCGGGACCAGCCCTTTCCAGATAAAATCTATTGCTCCAAATTGGACAAGAATAAATCCATAAAACATCATAATATGGATTATTCCACTTTTTTTATCTTTAAGTAGCTTTTTTTGTCCAAACACATTAATGAGAATTTGTTTCCATCTCTCTTTGATTTCACCGTCAAATTCCACTTTTTTTCCTAACTTAATATATTCATAGCGAGTTTTTATTAAATAGACAAATAGGTAAAAACCGTAACCTGTTATGAGTAGAAAGGCGAGTGTGTTGACTAGTAATAAAGCATTCATGACATAACCTACCCTCTATTGTTTTACAGCTGAAAACTCTTCAATAAGCAATGGTACTACTTCAAATAAATCTCCTACAATTCCATAATCAGCGACGTTAAATATAGTAGCTTCTGGATCTTTGTTGATAGCAACGATCACTTTAGAATTGCTCATTCCAGCTACGTGCTGAATGGCACCTGATATACCGCAAGCAATATAAAGATCAGGTGTTACAACTTTACCTGTCTGTCCAATTTGCAGAGAATAATCACAATAGTCAGCATCACATGCACCACGTGAAGCACCAACTGCACCACCTAATAAGTCTGCTAATTCTTTTAACGTCTTAAAACCATCTTCACTCTTCACACCACGGCCACCTGCAACGACGACCTTTGCTTCCGATAAATCTATGCCTTCATTCGTTTTTCGGACAATCTCTTTAATAATGGTACGCAAATCTTTAATGTCAACATCCACTGAAGACACAACACCCGTGCGAGATTCATCTTTCGTCAGTGCTGGAATGTTATTCGAGCGAATCGTAGCAAAAATGACCCCATCTGTTATGATTTTTTTCTCGAACGCTTTACCTGAATAGATTGGACGAGTAAATACAAGATTTCCCCCTAATACTTCAACATTTACTGCGTCTGAGACAAGCCCTGATTTCAGCTTGCTAGCCAATTTAGGTGAAAGGTCTTTCCCTAGAGCTGTATGACCCATGATCATGCCTTCTGGTTTTTCCGTTTCTACAACCTTTAAGAAGGCTTGTGAGAATGCATCTGATGTGTATGTTTTTAGTTTTTCATTTTCTACTATGATGACACGGTCTGCACCATATACAATCATTTCATTTGCACAGTCACTCACATTTTCACCTAGTAAAACCCCTACTACCTCTCCACCTTCAGCAACTGTTTTCCCTGCAGCAATTGCTTCCAATGAAATATTACGCAAACCTCCGTCACGAACTTCACCTAAAACTAATACTTTTCTAGACATGGTAATCCCCCTTTTTTATATTACTTTTGCTTCAGTTTGAAGTAGTGAAATTAATTCTTTCACTTGATCTTCAAGTTCACCCTCTAACACTTTTCCCGTCTCTTTTTTAATAGGTAAGAAAATTTCAATTGCCTTCGTTTTTGCTTTTACATCGTCCTCATCAAGGTCAAGATCATCTAGTTCTAATTCTTCTAATGGTTTTTTCTTTGCTTTCATGATCCCCGGTAATGACGGATAACGCGGCTCATTTAATCCTTGTTGAGCCGTTACTAATAAGGGTAATGATGTTTCGACAACTTCAACATCTCCCTCTACATCCCGTTTGATCATGACATGATTCCCATCAATATTAATCTTTGTAATCGTTGTAACATAGGGGATATCTAAAAGTTCAGCTAAACGAGGACCAACTTGACCAGATCCACCGTCAATCGCTACGTTTCCACCCAAAATAATATCGAAATCATTTTTTCCAAAGTAGTTAGCTAGAATGATTGCCGTAGTAAATTCATCGCCATCTTCAAGATCATCTTCCACATTGATTAACACCGCTCTGTCTGCACCCATGGCAAGTGCTGTACGAAGCTCTTTTTCAGCATCTTCTCCTCCAACTGTAATAACCGTCACTTCCCCATCATGCTTTTCTTTGAGCTGAATGGCTTCCTCAATTGCATATTCATCATAGGGATTCATGATAAATTCAGCACCATCTTCTTCTATTAAGCCATTATTAACTATAATTTTTTCTTCTGTATCAAATGTTCTTTTCATCATTACATAAATATTCATGATAAAAATCCCTCCTTAATTATTGATCAATTACTAATTCGTAGATCTTCCCTACATACTAACAATCAATTTATTCTTAAATTAGATTTGTAACCGCTGAGCCTCAGATAATTAAGTGATCGATCGCTCGATATGGATCCATTAAAGACAAACAACCTCAGAAAGAATTTTACAACCTTGGATTTCCTCGTAAGCTTCTCTGGCTTCTTTTTCTGAATCAAATTCGAACATTGTAATGTTTAAACTTGAGTAGACAGTAATTATCCACATATAAACGGCCCCCAAAAATTCTTGTATATTCATAAATTTGAGTTGTTACACTTTTTCTTCTTTAAAGAGGTTAACAGAGAACTCAAGAATTTCAGCTAGCAAGATAGCATAAGTTTCAATTTCACTTTGAAAACTTATGCTACCTAGTTTACTAAGTAAATTCGTGAGCTTTATTGCTTCATACGTATAAGAGTAAAAACTACAGTGGTTGTTCTAACACACTTTACCTTACGCCCTAAGATAGCACCTGTACTAAAGCTAAAGGTGAACAGGAATTATCTTCTTCACCGAAGTGAGGAAGGGATCAAGATCGAATCCAACCACGAATTGCTGAAGCTTCAACAATTCTGCGTATTCCTTCAATATAGGCTGCAACTTTCATATCGACTTTGTAAAATTCAGCGGTTCTGATTATATTAGAGAAAGAGTCAGTCATTATTGCTTTTAGCCGCTCATCTACTAGTTGTTCCGTCCAATAGTGCCCGTGATTGTTTTGGCACCATTCAAAGTAAGATACGATTACCCCACCTGAATTTGCAAAAATGTCAGGAACAACCATAATATCTTTGTCTTTCAGAATTTTAATAGCATCTTTAGTTGTCGGTCCATTTGCTGCTTCCACCACAATTTTACACTTAAGACGATGGACATTATGTTTATTAATTTGACCACCAATAGCTGCAGGAACAAGGACATCACATTCTTTTTCGAGTAATTCCTCATTGGAAATTGAATTGCTATATAAATTAGATACGATCCCGAATGAATCACGTTTGGAAAGCAAGTAAGGAATATCTAACCCCTCTTCCTTATAAATTCCCCCTAAAACATCAGAAATTCCAATTACTTTAGCACCAATGTCATGTAAATACTGTGCTAGATAACTACCAACATTACCAAATCCCTGAATAATCACTCTCATATCTTTAATAGGCATTTTCTTTAGGTCGCTAATAAACTGAAGTGTATATAATACGCCTTTTGAAGTTGCCGTTTCTCTCCCTTGTGATCCTCCAAGTACTAGTGGTTTACCTGTTATAAAACTAGGTGAATCAAACTCACGTAAATGATCATACTCATCGAGCATCCAAGCCATAATTTGAGAGTTTGTATACACATCCGGCGCTGGTATATCTTTTGTCGGGCCAACAATCTGGCTAATTGCCCTAACATATCCTCTACTCAGCTGTTCTAATTCCCTATTGCTCATTTTTCGCGGGTCACAGATAATGCCACCTTTTGCCCCGCCGTAAGGAAGTCTATTGATTCCACATTTTAAACTCATCCAGCCAGATAAAGCTTTCACTTCATCAGCTGTGACATTTGGATGGAATCGAATCCCCCCTTTTGTCGGTCCGGTAGAGTCATTATGTTGAGCTCGATATCCAACAAACACCTCTGTTTTCCCATTATCCATTCTGACTGGAATTTTTACTTCTAAAAAACGAATTGGCTCCTTAAGTAACTCAAAAGCCTCATTTGAATAATTCAGAATATCCATAGCCTCTTTTAATATAGATTGAAATTCAATTAGCGGATTTTCAGAAGAAGAGACATCTAGTGATTTTTTCAAGATTGGCATTTTTAATTCCGACACGTTGACACCTCGTCTTCAATAATTAATTATGGATTTCACAAAAAGCTTTCTTAAGAAGTAAAAGTTTTTATTGGCTTCAAACAACATTTACCAGATATTAACCTGAATTTCCCTTTTGAGATTTGCTGCACAACTTCCCCCTAGCTATAGGGATACAAATGTAAAACAAAAAAGAAATCACACTATTTAGAATGGTTTTATTTATTTTAAAAAGTCAGGTTGTGCATTGACAATTCTTTCCCATAAAGGAGCAAAGCACCGTTTTGCTTCTTCTGGTGATCCAACTTGAGCAGCTGTATGTTTAGCATCCTCCTCAGAGATGAGCCTTGGGTTACCTGCCCCCTCTGCAATCAGCTGAACTTGACAAGATCTCTCCATATTTACAAACCACCATATCGCTTCCTCAATTGATCCTCCAACAGTGAGTAACCCGTGATTTTGAAGAATGCAAGCTTTGTAGTTTCCAAGCGCTTTTGCTATTCTCTCACCTTCATCAAGCTGATGTACTACGCCAGTATAGTTATCGTATAAACCGTGATCTTCGTAGAATGCACAAGCTTCCTGATTAATCGGATCTAGATATCTTCCAAGAGTTGACCAAGCTTTACCATAAACAGAGTGAGCATGGGCTGCTGCTACAGCATCTGGTCGTGCTTTGTGAATTCGAGAATGAATGGTGAAACCTGCTTTGTTTACTTCTCTATTTCCTTCTACTACTTCACCTTCATGATTAACCAATACAAGATCAGACACCTTTATTTGGCTAAAATGCATATTATATGGATTTACCCAAAAACAATCCTCTCTTATTGGATCTTTGACGGTGATATGTCCAGCATTCCCTTCGTCAAAACCAAACAAGGAGAATAAACGAAACGAACCTGCTAATTTTTCTTTACGAGATTTGCGCTCTTGCTCAAGACTTTTATTTTCAGTAACATTCATGTTAAAACACTCCTTAATATTTAGACTTTTAAAGTTTCTAATTGAAGATTATGTGTCTCTAAAAACTTTGTATTAAAATCCCCACTAATAAAGGAATCATTTTCCAAAAGTTTCAAGTGAAAAGGAACCGTCGTTTTCACACCTAGGATGATGAGTTCATCCAGAGCTCGTTTCATTCGATCTATTGCTTCCTCTCGATCTTTCCCCCAAGTAATCACCTTGGCAACCATTGAATCGTAATAAGGGGTGATCACATATCCAGGATAAGCAGCACTATCTACTCTTACTCCAAACCCACCAGGAGGAAGATACATCTCTATCTTACCGGGACTTGGAAGAAAGTTTTTCAAAGGATCTTCAGCGTTAATTCGGCATTCAATTGACCATCCAGTAATCTGAACATCTTCTTGACTCAGGGAGAGACTGTTTCCAGCAGCAACAGAAATTTGCTCCTTTATTAAGTCAATCCCCGTAATAAGTTCCGTAACAGGATGCTCGACTTGAATGCGTGTGTTCATTTCCATAAAGTAAAATGATCCATGTTTATCCAGTAAAAACTCGACGGTTCCTGCTCCATGATATTGGACTTCTTTGGCAGCCTGAACGGCTGCATTTCCCATGTCCCTTCGTAATTCCTCAGTAAGTGCAGGAGAGGGTGCTTCTTCAACTAACTTTTGATGACGACGTTGAATGGAACAATCGCGTTCACCTAAATGAATCACATTTCCATATCGATCAGCCATAATTTGAATTTCGATATGGCGTGGTTCCTCTATATATTTTTCAAGATAAACTCCTGAATTCCCAAATGCTGTTTTGGCTTCCTGCTGTGCTTGAAGAATCGACTTTTTTAATTCATCTTGGTCATAAGCAAGTCGCATTCCCTTTCCGCCACCACCAGCAGTTGCTTTTACAATTACGGGAAATTTGATTTCTTCCGCAATAGCAATGGCTTCTTCCAAATTAGAGATTAATCCGTCCGTACCTGGTACAATTGGTACCGCTGCTTGTTTCATTGTCTCTCTAGCAACAGATTTATCGCCCATTCTTTGAATAGCTAGCGGACTAGGACCAATAAACGTAATGCGGCAGTTCTGGCATATTTCCGCAAAACTAGCATTTTCAGATAAGAAACCATAACCAGGGTGAATGGCATCGACCTCTAAAGCAGTTGCTACACTCATAATATTATAGATATTTAAATAGCTATCTTTAGAAGCAGATTTCCCTATACAACAAGCCTCATCAGCTAATTTAACATGGAGTGCATCTTTATCGGCTTCAGAGTAAACGGCGACCGTCTTAATGCCCATCTCTTTACAAGCCCTTATGACTCGAACTGCAATTTCACCCCTGTTTGCAATTAATACTTTCTTAAACATTCTGATTCTCTCCATTCGCTTCAATGATAGGATGAATTAATCTACTTTGACTTTGAACATTGGTTGGCCGTAATCTACTAGTTGACCATCTTCCACTAAAACCTCTACAATTTCTCCTTTTACTTCTGATTCAATTTCATTAAATAGCTTCATAGCTTCTAGGATGCAAACTACATCTTCTTGCTGAACCTTTTTACCTACTTCCA
Organism: Alkalihalobacillus sp. MEB130; assembly: GCF_032335535.1. Classification (NCBI taxonomy): domain Bacteria; kingdom Bacillati; phylum Bacillota; class Bacilli; order Caryophanales; family Bacillaceae; genus Alkalihalobacillus; species Alkalihalobacillus sp. MEB130. The sequence goes on along the minus strand of NZ_JAOANA010000024.1, from coordinate 34,585 downwards.
CAAAAGGAGCTGATTCAGGGTTTGGACTTGAATAAAATGTACCTATCATTGGAGAGGTGATTTCTACCAAATTCTCGCTAACCTTGTTTGTGTTATCTTCTACCTTTTGATTTTCAGCTTGATTGTTCTCTTTCAAATCAGGTGAAGTACTTGCTTCTGGAACAGGGCTTTTGACAGGTGTTTCAGTTAGACTCTTTTCCGCGGTTGCTTTTTTTATCGTGATTTTTATATCATTTTGTTCAAGAGTAAATTCTTGAACTGATGACGAATGATCAACTAGCTTGATTACTTCACTAATCTCATTGACTTTAAACACAATCAAACCTCCCTTTATTGTTTAAACGATTAAATTACGATAATTTCACTGTCATATCATTAATTAAAGATAATTCTGAAAGTAATGTTTCTTGTATTCTCAATTCATGATGAGCTTCTTCAATATTAATTGGTTGAAAATCAATTTTATCTCCAGGCTTTCTCTGTCCTAGAAATGATAAATCTGCCGTTATAACCACACCGATTTTTGTATATCCCCCAGAGGTACCGCAATCTGCCATGTGTATAATTGGATAGCCATTTCCGGGAACCTGTATGGTCCCCATTGAAATAAAATCGGAAATAATGTCCGGTCCATTTATATGTTTTAGTTGAGGTCCCATAAGTCTGTACCCCATTCGGTCAGAATCATTTGACAAGCTATATTCTTCAGTTAAAAAATGAGTAAGTGAGTCCTTTGTAAATTCTTGATCGTGAGGACCAAGGATAATACGAACGGGACGATTCGTTTTAAAATCAGGTGTATCGATTGGTCGAAGTCTTCTTCCATTTAGAACAGTATGATTGAATTGTGGCTTTCCAATCATAAGTAAGTCGCCAGCTTTAAGTGCTCTTCCTTCAAACCCTCCATAATTTCCACGAATATAGGTGGACCTGCTTCCCATTACTTCTGGTACATCAATACCTCCAGAAAAGGCAATATACGAGCGACAGCCATCTAGACAACGACCAAAGGTTAATTCATCTCCCTTTTTTATACGTATAGCTTTCCACATGGAAATGGGTTTGTTATTTAAAGAAGGTGATAAATTCCCACCAGTTATGACCATAACACCTTCCTGCTGAAAGACCAGATGTGGACCCACTAGTGTTACTTCCAATGCAGCAGTATTTTCTTCATTTCCTGCAAGAATGTTAGCTATCCTGAAAGAGAATGAATCCATTGCACCGGAAGCCGATACACCAAAAACACGCTGTTGAGGGCGACCCAAATCTTGAATGGTTGTTAATAATCCCGGTTTAATTACTTTCACGAATTCCATTTTAGATCCCACTCCCACTGCCGCTCTTCGTTCCACAGTTTGGCTTCATCTTTACTAATCTCTACATATTGGATAGAATCACCTGCATTCAGCCTACTAATTTGTTCCAAATGGGGATCAAATATATCCATTGGTGTCCATCCGACTAGATGCCATCCTGATGGTGCGGTCATCGTAAAAATACCTGTTAAGTTATTAACAATTTGCACTGTACCTTTCTCTACCTTCATACGAGGATTAGATCGCCTTGGAATAGATAATCTTTTATCTATATCACCGCTGTACGGATAACCTGCAATAAATCCAATCATGTAAACGTAGTAAGGGGTATTTTGGAGAATTGAAATAATCTCTTTCTGACTAAGTCCGGCATGGTTAGCTATTTCCTCTAAATCAGGACCGTACTCCCCCCCAAAAGCAACTGGAACATATAGCGTTTTATTGTTCAACTGAAAGTCAATGGATACTTGACCTTCTATTTTTTTAAGCTCTTGTAATAATTCGCCTTGCCCTATCAGAATAGGATCATAACAAACTGTAAGATTATTAAAAGCGGGAATCAGTTGAGTAATTCCAATTATGTTTTGCTCTTCAATCAAACGAGAAATAATTTGTACTTTCTTATTCGTTTCAATAGATACAATTTGTTCAAACTGAATGACTACGGCCTTATCGCCCATCATTAAATAGGAGGGCGCAATATTTACTGTTTGAGATTCCAAAGCTCGTGCTCCTTTCTAACAACTTAAATCATCTACTTATGCCAGTTTCCTACAGGAGCAATTTCAATCCCTTTTTCTTCTATTCGTCCTTTTAAGAAACGTACAATTTCAAGTGCTCCTTGAGTGTCTCCATGTACACAAACACTGTCTGCCTGAATGTCAATCAACTCTCCGTCAAGTGTTTTGGCTTTTCCTTCTAAAATCATTCTTAATACATTCTCAGCTGCTTCTTCTGGATTTTTGATAACAGCACCTGGTAATTTACGTGAGACAAGTGTTAAGTCCTCGTTGTATGCACGGTCTGCAAACACTTCTAGAACAAAAGATATACCTTTTTCTTCTGCTGCCTTATGAATTTCCGTTCCAGGTAGTACATATAATTTTGTTTCAGGAATCACCAACTGAACAGCGTCTACAATCGCATCTGCAATCATTCGATTCACAAATGACATGTTGCCCATACTCCCATGCGCCTTGACATGTTGAATCTCTACTTGATGCTTTTTACAAAAGGCTTCCAATGCTCCTATTTGATAAATGATATAATTCATTAAATCTTTCCGTGACACATCTATATCTCTTCTCCCGAAACCTAGTCGATCAGGAAATCCTATGTGCACACCAATTCCTACATTATGTTCCTTCGCCATTTTTACCGTGTGATCCATAATATTAGGGTCTCCCGCGTGGAACCCACAAGCAATATTTGCAGAAGATACTAACTTAATTATTTCGTCATCCGTACCAAAGCTATAAGGACCAAAGCCTTCACCCATATCGCAGTTTAAATCAATCTTCTTTCCCATTATTCCACCTCTAAAAATATGTTTTTTAGTATTTAGGATACTATGCATTTATGTTTGGAACTTTAGTGTCGACCTTCTCATTTTTGTTCGGGTCACTGTCTTCTACATACCAAATAAATTTACCGGAAAATCCATAAAACAACGCGATACCAATCGCAACAAAGTTCAACCATAAAAATGGAATATAGGACATCGTCGCTACACCAAGTACGGCAGCCATATATAAACCGTTATCAGACCAACCGACCATAGGTGCAGTCAAGGTGCCTCCTGTCTCCACATTTCTAGATAATACACGTTTATCTATCTTTAATTTTTCATAACTTTTATCTGTCATTTTGGCACCTGTAATTAATGAGACATACCCTGCACTTCCAAAGAAATTACCCATGAAAGCTGATAGAATTGTAGCTAAAGTTAAACTTCCAGAACCCGTAATAAATTTAGCCATTCTATCTCTAAGAACATCTAACGTACCAATATGATCCATTAACCCACCAAAACCTAATGCTAGTATCATGATCGCAATAAGGCCTAACATCGATTCAATACCGCCACGATTAAACAATTGATCAATAAAAGGAACTCCAGATTCAATCGCATAACCACTATATAATGTAGAAATTGCTGAAACGACATCTACTCCCTGAAACAACCAAGCCCAAACGATACCTAATACAGAACCTATCGCGAGTGCAGGTATCGTTGGCACTCTCCTAGCCAACATGATAATAACGATTAACATAGGAATGAGCATATACCACCCAACATTAAAATGAACTTGTAACGCATTGATATTCTCTTGAACAATACTCAAATCACTTCCATTTCTATTAAATAAAAACCCAGCTATCAAAAATAGAATTCCAGAAATCAAAAGAGCAGGAAAACCAATAACAAGCATTGATCGGATATGAGCTATTATTTCAACTCTTGCTAGAGAAGAGGTTAAAACAGTAGTATCTGACAGAGGAGAAAGTTTATCACCAAAATATGCACCAGAAATGACTGCACCCGCTACTAGAGGGAGAGGAATTCCGAAACTTTCGCCAATCCCCATCATGGCAATACCAGCTGTTCCAACCGTTCCCCAAGATGTACCTGTCGCTAGTGCGGTAACTGCACAAATAAGTAACGTAGCTAAAAGAAAAATACTAGGATGAATAATCTCTAGTCCATAATAGATAATCGTTGGGACAATCCCACCAGCTATCCACGTTCCAATTAATGCACCGACAAAAATGATAACAAGTATCGCATCTAATCCAGCGTGGATTCCATTTGAAATGGATGTTTGTAAACTGTTGTAAGAATGTCCAAGACGTAATCCTAGAAATATGACTAAAAACCATGCTGCTATGAGAGGTAAATGAATAGGGAAATTGAAAACCGAGAGAGAACAATACATGATGACTAAAAACAATGCAAGAACCATAAATATTTCAGACAACTTAGGTAAACGAATATTGTTGTTTAGCATGCGACATCTCCAATCAACTAATTTTTTTACGGTATGGCTTTTTCACAATTCCCTAGATTAAACGATTAAAATCAATCAAACATTAATGGTCTTGCCACTTTATTGAACGTACCACCGTCTACCATTAGCGAGTGCCCGCTAATATAAGCTGATTCATCTGAAATAAGAAATAAACAGGCATTGGCAATGTCTTCTCCTGTTGCAATTCTGCCGAGAGGTTGATAAGCTAATGTCTGCTTAAAAGCCTCTTCTGGGTCTGGCAGGCTTTTAAATGATTCATATAACATAGGTGTATCCACAGTACTAGGACACACAGCATTTACACGGATATTAAGAGGGCCACAATCTAAAGCCATTTGCCTTGTCAAGGCTGTCATCCCACCTTTAGAAGCAGCGTAAGCAGCAAATCGCGTAATGGTTCTATCTGCATGCCAAGAGGCCATGTTCACAATTGCTCCTCCTTCACGTTTCTCCATTGCTGGAATAGCATACTTTGAACAAAGAAAGGTACCAGTTAAGTTTATATTTATTATTTTTTGCCATTCTTCTAATGAAGTGTCTTTGACTGATTTTCGAAGTGTGGCTGCCGCGTTATTGACTAATGCGTCAAGTCCTCCAAATTGGTTTTCAGTATGTTGTATCAGACCTTTTACATCCTCTTCATTACTTACATCTGTTTTAACAAAAATTGCTTCAATATCTTGCTCTCTTAATTCATCAACCGTTTTTAACCCTATCTCTTCATTTATGTCAGCTATAACAATTTTGGAGCCATGTTCACCAAGTTTTTTGGCAGTCGCTTGACCAATCCCTTGACTCCCACCTGTTATGATTGTTACTTTTCCTTTTAATCTCATCTTGATCCCTCCGTCTTTTTTTGGGTCTAAAATACTGCTGTTTCCAAAACAGGTTTATTTGTTGCAAACCTTTCTACAGATAATGGAGACATATCAATCGTTTCATATTTTCCTTGATGAATTAATTCTGATAGGCCTTTCCCTGCAGCTGGAGCATGTTGGAATCCATGTCCGCTAAATCCAGAAATAATGTAATATCCTTTCAAATCTGGATGACCTCCTATAATTGCATTATGATCAATAGGATTATAGTCATAAAGTCCAGCCCAACCTCGTTCCACCTTTAATTGTTCAAAAATCGGACATCTCTCAGCGAGAACAGGCCAGATCTCCTCTTCAAAAAACGATTTTTCTAGTTTGAAATCATATCCATATGTGACATCCTTTGCCCATCCAACAACAATTTTCGAACCTTCTCCACGAAAGTGAAGACCTGTAGGATCAAATGTAAAAGGAATGGTATGACTAAATTTTTTCGTTGTATCAATACTAAACAACTGACGACGAACAGGTTTAACCGGAATCTCAATCCCGATCTTTTTACTTAATTCTCCGGACCATGCCCCTGCAGCATTTACGACTACTGGTGCGTAATAGGATTCTCCATCTTTCATTTTAATGCCCGTTACTTTTTGAGTTTCAGTCAAGATGGTATCAACCTCCCCATAAACAAACGAAACTCCCATTGTTTTAATCTTTTTTAAATAACCTTGTAATACAGAGTATGGATCGGCATTCCCAGCATCTGGGTCAAATACAGATCCCGCTAAATCTTCTACATTAAGTTCAGGAAAGAAATATTTTGTTTCGTGTTGATTCATTAGATTCGCTCTTACTCCGAGGGACTTTTGAATTTTCATGATTTCTTTGAAAATAGGGAGGGCTTTATCATTTAATAGATACAAGTAACCATTTTGGTGAAAATCAATATGGCAGGGGTCTCCATCTATTGCCATTTCTTCTTCAAAATTTTTGTAGACTTGATAGCTATATTGGCTCATTTTAATATTTATCTCTGTACTAAAGGTTTGGCGAATTCCCCCTTCGCTTCTAGGAGTCGAAGAATATTCATAAATGGAATCTTTTTCGAAAATACAAATACTTCCCGTAAAACCATCTTTGCGAAGGTTGTAGGCAAGACTAGCTGCCATAATTCCTCCTCCAACAATAATTACATCAAATTGTTTGCTCATACGATCACTTCCTTTTTAAAAGTCTAAAAATAGTTAAATAATTTCTCAGAATTCTCAACGCTAGTTTCGAAACTAGCTGAATTAGATTAAATGTTTCTCTATCTCTCACTTTTCCCTATGCCTTTCATCAATCATTCGATTTATTTTCTAGTCAAATTAACCACCTCATACATTTTGAGAAAATTCGAATTATTTACATTATATTTTGTATACGCCATGTAATACAACGCCTATACTGCACGAAAAAATCTATGAATGAGAGTACTTTCACTGGACAAATTGCACGAAAATTTACTAAAATACAAATATTATAAAAAAGCGCATTCAGTTTTACTTTCTTTTTTATTTGTAGGATAGTATTTTAAAAAGAAGGTTTAGATTTTCAAAGTATACTAACGAATCATTTTAGAAGAAGGTGAAAAAAAGAATGATCCTAAAACAGATTGCTCAGAAATTATCAGATGATACGTCTAAAATTATTGGTTATCCCGTTAGTATTGCAGATGAACATGGATATTTAATCGGTGTAAATGACCAAAGTAGAATAGGGATATTTGATGATTTGCTTTCAATCGTTATCAAAAATAAAAAATTGATGTATTGGACTGAGAAAGATTCACGAAAGTATACAAATCTTTTTCCTGGAGTGGCAGCACCTATTATTGTGAATGGGGAAGTAATAGGCGCCCTTGGTATTATCGGAAAAATTAAAGAGGATTCTGAAACGGAAAATTATATTCGTCTCGTTAGAAATCATATCGAAATGATGTGTTATGAGGAAATACGAAAAGAAGTAAAATCGTTCGAGGCAAGTTCTATAGACAAATTGATTCACTATATTCTTCACTTTGACAATAGCAAGCAGGATACGGATTATATTATAAGATATAGCAAAATGTTAGGATTTGATTTAACCTTTAATCGCGTTTGTTTCATTATTGAATTAAAAACCACGTTGAATATAGATGATGGACATTGTCAACAATCAAATATACAACAGTTTCAGTATGACCTGCTTGAAATCATTAGTGATTTGTTTAAAGATGATCAAGAAGATATGATTGGATCTTTAAACTTTGAACAGTATTGCATTTTAAAAACCGTCTATTTGAATGAAATCGATGATTCCTTTCTTAGAAAGTTGGAGGAGAAAACAAAGAAACTTAATACACTTTTAGAAGAGAGGTATAATGTATCTGCGTTTGTAGCAATTGGGGGCTTACATAATAATAATGGAATTATTGGAGTAATAAGATCTTACCAAGATGCTCTAAAAACACTAGATGCCGGAAAAAAAATAAACAATAATAATCATTTTTTCAATTCTAAAAACCAGACTATCTTATTAGAAATGTTATTAAATGAGTTACCTACAAACTCTTTTAAAAAAATTCACGAAACATATTCTTCCTTTTTGAAACATGACAGCTTTGATGTGTTATCTCAAACTTTCTTAATGTACTGTAAATGCAATATGAATATTAGTGAGACAGCACGTGAATTATTTATTCATCGCAATTCATTGATCTATCGATTAGAAAAAATAAAGAAATTAGCTAATTTAGACATATCTAATTTCGAGCATTGTTTGCTTTTATATATGATGATCAAGAATTATCAAACTTAGATAATGTGATAATTTGATCAACTGCATGTAAGATCGTATCCATACTGAACAATGATTTATCAATATTTTTTTGTAGAAAGGCTACATACTCATCGTCACTTAATAAGTCTGTTTGGATATAATAAAAATCAGTTGTTGTCATATAAACTGAGAAGAATTTCGACATCATAACCTTCCTTCGTAGAACGTATCAAAGTAAATCGTATGTTGACTATGAAAGAGCGATCAATTTTTTTAGCTTGTTATTGATCTTTTGCTCTAGCAATTGCTTTGCATTCACTACAGTGATAATGGAATGAATTTGAATCGTTTCTATTAACAAAGGATGAGTGCATGCGTCAAGCACATCTAACGGGTGGGCCGCACCAGTTGCTTCAATGTAGATCACATCAAGTTTATGCTCTTCTGTTATACTTTTTAATTGGCAGTCAGCTCTCCTTGTATCGAACAGCAAATGCATCCATTTAACATTTCCTTTAAAGGGATATTTGTAGGAACAACTGAGGAATCAATACTCACTTTTCCTAGCTCATTCATTAACACTGCTACCTTACGCCCCTTCTTCTTTTCATAGGATAGAAGTCGAGATAATAATGTACTTTTTCCACTCCCTAGAAATCCACTTAGTATGACAATCTCAACTTTTTTCTTCATGCATACACCTCACAGTTACCCTTTGATCCCTTTATACCCTTGTACATCAACTAATACCTTATCTAAAGCCTGCCAGGCCATTAATGCACAGTTATGTCTTGCTCTTAACTTATGAACACCTTTAAGTGACATCGCATCTTGAAGATCAACTTCTGGATTCGTTTGTTTTCCGTTTCGAATCAACTGCTCAAACTCATACCTCAGCTCCGAAACATCAACCAGGCTTTTTCCTTTAATTAATTCCGTCATCATCGAAGAGGCAGCCATGCTAATACTACAATCTTCTCCTTCAAATGAAACATTCTTAACCTTATTCTGATCGACATCTATATACAATGTGATGATATCTCCGCATGTCGGGTTTTTATAGTGAACTTACTTAACTTGTTCCCCGTCCAACACCCCTGTGTTCCTACGATACTTTGCATGATCCATCACCACTTTCCGATAAAGATCTTGAAGCATGTAATCATCCACCTTTCACTTTTTAATTCGTAATCATTACGAATTAAACAATAGATGCATTCATTATACATATTTAATATAAACCTTCAACCACTATCTCCAATGCTTTTGCCACTCGAACTCCTTCTGCAGCTGATGAAAGTGGCAAAACAATAAATTTTTCATCCTTAATTGCTGTCACATCCGTCAATGCTGGGTGTGTTAGTAATTGTTGACGTTTTTGTTCAGCAGTTGTTTCACCAAGACCTTGGACGTGATCCCAAAACAGGAGAAAGAAGACAAAAATCTCAAGGCGGTTTTAGGACAAAAAAAGAAGCAGAAGCAGCTGTTGCTGTAATTGTTAATGAAGTTAATCAAGGGACTTTCTTTATTGAGTCTAATATCAAATTTAAAGACTTTGCTGATTTATGGTTACCAATGTACATTGAAAGAACTTCTCCCAAACCGGGTACGATTCGTATTAGAAAGTATGGAGTAAAAAAGTTATTGCCCTACTTTGCACATATAAAATTAAAAAATATCACTGAAGATATGTATCAAGAAGCTTTAAATGATTTATGTAAAGAGCTTTCACTTAGAACGCTACAGGGAATTCATTCAACCGGGAGAATGATTTTTGAAATGGCATGTCGTAGAAAACTGATAAAAGAAGACCCTTCAGCAAATGGCTACATTAATAAGGAGAAGGAAACTATTATTGAATCAGGCGAAGAAACTATAGATGAGATGAAACAAGAAATAGATACAACTAAAAGGAACGATGTAGATCTAGACGGTCAAAATGACATTGATTTACCTAAGTATTTTGAAAAGCAAGAGCTAAAGACCTTTCTCAATGCCGCTAAGGAGCATGGACTCTATTTGGATGAGATCATTTTTACAGTGTTAGCATACACAGGGATGCGGATAGGTGAATTAGTTGCCCTCAAGTGGAAAGATATTGATTTTCACAAATATAGAATTAACATTAATAAGACTTACTACAATGAAAATAACAATACTAAACAATATGTATTAGTTCCCCCAAAGACAAAGAAATCTAAACGTAAAGTAGCGGTTGCTGACCTTGTAATTGAAAAACTAAAGAAACATAAAGAAGAGCAACAAAAAATCATTAACCACTTAGGTAATTCCTATAGAAACAGGGATTTTATATTTACCAATGTTAACCGGCATCATGGATATCCCATCTTAACAAAGTTAGTAGAAAATAGAATGAATAGGCTATTAAAAAAAGTAAATCTTAACTCAACCCTTACCCCTCATAGCCTGCGTCATACGCATACTTCTCTTCTTGCGGAAGCCAAAGTAGGGCTTGAAGACATAAAAGATCGACTTGGCCATTTTGATGATGTTATGACTAGAAGAATATATCTTCATATAACAGATCCCGTAAAGAGAGAAGCTTCTGACAAGTTTAAAGATTTCATGGATAGTTAGTATACCATTTAAATTGAAAGCAAAATCTAAGCATTTCGCTTTCACTTACATATAGTTGAAATTTCACCTATGGATTATTCATATTCCATTAATTCTTCAAAATGTTCCTCAGCCGGGCTAGATGGGAAAGAGCGTTTAGCATATTCTAATCCTCCATCAACCGCTACACGTCCACACTTACACCTTCTAAAGTCATGTTGATTTTTAGATTCTATAACATCGTTACAATGTTTGCAGCGAATCACATTTCTTTTTATCGTTTTACTCATCACTATCCCCCCACATTCATCATACTACACATAACATATGAATTTAGGCTATTCAACAAGAAGAATTGTTTAATAAAAACTGGGCATAATGGATATTTGTAACACCATCAAATATGAAAGTGAGGTTTTTCAATGCAATGAAAGGACATTGTTATCGAAGAAACTGCACGTGCAAGAAGAAGAAAAGGTGTACTTGCGGTGCTAAATGGGCATTTGTAGTTGATGAAGGAATAGACCCAGTTTCCGGTAAAAGAAAGCAAAAATCAAAAAGTGGATTTAGTACCAAGCAAGAAGCGGAAACGGCTGCCACGACACTAATTCATGAATTATTCGAAGGAACATATGTAGAAGAAACAGATAAAACCTTTGGAAACTTTGCAAGTGAGTGGCTACCAGTCTACAGTGAATCAAAAGATGTAAAACCCGGTACGATTCGAGTTCGACTCCATGAAATCGGGAGATTGTTACCTTATTTTGCCCAATTAAAGTTAAAAGACATCACCAGAAAGATGTATCAAGATGCTCTCAATGATTTAAAAGATCAAGGTTTATCTGATAGTACGAGGGAGGGGATCAACCGAACAGGAAGAATGATTTTTCGAAAAGCTTTAGAACTCGAGCTTATTAAGAAGGATCCGACTGAGTTTGCTTACGTTAAAAAAGACAAGAAAACGATTGAACAACTTGAAGAAGAGGAAGTTCCAAATTACCTTGAAAAAGAAGAACTTGCCTTGTTTTTAGAAACGGCTAAACAACATGGGCTTGAACATGATTATTTGGCGTTTCTAACCCTAGCCTATACAGGAATAAGAGTCGGAGAGTTAGTTGCTCTCAAATGGAGGGATATAGACTTTATAAACCAAACGATAAGCATAACCAAAACGTATTATAATCCAAATAATAATACTTTGGAGTATCAATTGGTCCCACCAAAAACTCGAAAGTCTAGGCGGAAAGTTGTCATAGATGAAGAAGTTATTCAAGCTTTAAAAGACCACAAAGACGTTCAGAAGCAAGTAATAAAGCGACTAGGTAACGACTACTACAATAAAGACTTTATTTTTGCAAAGATGGAGCGACAGTTCGGTTGTCCTATTGTAATAAAAAACGTTCGAGACCGTACGAAAAGGCTGCTTACCATCGCTAGCCTTAATGAAGAGTTAACACCTCACTCTTTGCGACACACTCATACGTCACTTCTTGCTGAAGCCCGTGTCTCACTCGAACAAATCATGGATCGTCTCGGTCATACAGATGACCAAATCACAAAAAATGTATATCTCCATGTCACCCAAGAAATGAAAAAAGAAGCCTCTCAAAAGTTCAGTGAACTCATGAGAAGCCTCCGTTAATTAACCTCAATGTTAGCAAAATGTTAGCATTTCACTCTCACCTTACCAACAAACCCATTCATACCAAGGGTTTAAGGGGCAGATTACATCATGCCGCCCATTCCACCCATACCGCCCATGCCGCCCATGTCAGGCATGCCGCCGCCAGCGTTTTCTTCTGGCTTATCAGCGATAACAGCTTCAGTTGTTAAGAACATAGCAGATACAGATGCAGCGTGTTGTAGAGCTGAACGAGTTACTTTCGTTGGATCAACGATACCCGCTTCAACCATGTTTACCCACTCGCCAGTTGCAGCGTTGAAACCTTGACCAATTTCTTCACCTTTAAGGCGCTCAACGATAACAGATCCTTCGAGACCTGCGTTGTGTGCAATTTGACGAACTGGCTCTTCAAGAGCACGTAGAACGATGTTCACACCTGTTGCTTCGTCGCCGTCAGCTTGAACTGCTTGAACAGCTTTAATAACGTTAACAAGTGCTGTACCACCACCAGCTACGATACCTTCTTCAACTGCAGCACGAGTTGAGTTAAGTGCATCTTCAATGCGTAGTTTACGCTCTTTAAGTTCAGTTTCAGTTGCCGCACCAACTTTAAGAACCGCTACACCACCAGCTAGCTTAGCTAGACGCTCTTGTAACTTCTCTTTGTCAAACTCAGAAGTTGTTTCTTCAAGTTGTGACTTGATTTGGCTTACGCGACCAGAGATTGCAGCTGCGTCTCCAGCACCTTCAACGATTGTTGTGTTTTCTTTTGTAACAACCACTTTACCAGCGCGGCCAAGTTGAGTGATGTTAGCAGACTTAAGGTCAAGACCTAGGTCTTCTGTGATCACTTCACCACCTGTAAGTGTTGCAATGTCTTCAAGCATTGCTTTACGACGGTCACCAAATCCTGGAGCTTTTACAGCTACAGCGTTGAATGTACCACGTAATTTGTTCACTACAAGTGTTGCAAGAGCTTCACCTTCAACATCTTCAGCGATGATAAGGATCGGCTTACCTTGTTGTACCACTTGCTCAAGAACAGGAAGAACTTCTTGAATGTTAGAGATCTTCTTGTCAGTGATAAGAACGTATGGGTTGTCAAGAACAGCTTCCATTTTATCAGAATCTGTTACCATGTATGGAGACGCATATCCGCGATCGAATTGCATACCTTCTACTACTTCAAGCTCAGTAGAGAAACCTTTAGACTCTTCGATTGTGATAACACCGTCGTTACCAACACGATCCATTGCTTCAGCAATGATTTGACCTACTTCATCATCAGCAGAAGAAATTGCTGCAACTTGTGCAATAGAAGCTTTTCCTTCGATTGGCTTAGAGATGTTCTTAAGCTCAGTCACTGCAGCAGCAGTTGCTTTTTCGATCCCTTTACGGATAACCATCGGGTTTGCACCAGATGTTACGTTTTTAAGACCTTCGCGAATCATAGCTTGAGCAAGAACTGTTGCCGTTGTTGTACCGTCCCCTGCAATATCGTTCGTTTTGCTAGCTACTTCAGCAACAAGCTTTGCACCCATGTTTTCGAATGCATCTTCAAGCTCGATCTCTTTTGCAATTGTTACACCATCATTTGTAATTAATGGAGAACCAAATTTTTTCTCAAGAACAACGTTACGTCCTTTTGGTCCAAGTGTTACTTTCACAGCGTTCGCAAGTGCATCTACACCGCGTAGCATAGAACGACGTGCGTCTTCACTAAACTTAATATCTTTTGCCATGATTTCTACCTCCTAAAGGTTTTTTTATAATTATGTAGAGACTAAGCTCTCTTTTTTTATTAGCCGATAATTGCTAGAATGTCGCTTTCGCGTAAAATTAAGTATTCTTTTCCTTCATATTTCACTTCAGTACCCGCATACTTTGAATAGATAATAGCGTCTCCTTCACTCACTTCAAGAGCAACGCGCTCACCGTTTTCAGTTACACGACCAGTACCAACAGCAACTACTTTTCCTTCTTGAGGCTTTTCCTTTGCAGAATCTGGTAACACAATCCCACTTGCAGTTTTTTCCTCTGACTCAACTAATTCAATGACAACACGATCACCTAATGGCTTTAACAAGGAAAACACCCTCCTTCAAGACCTTTGAAAATTTTTATTATTAGCACTCGTTAACGTTGAGTGCTAACACAATTATTATAATAAGCATATTTGGGTATATTTGCAAGTATTTTATAAAAAAATTTTTCGCTAATTGTTATGCGTTTTCATGGCTTGTCTTGCCCCTTCTTTTATTATGTATAACAGCTCTAATGTAAAGACAAGCACATAATCGTTCTTTCATTTACATAACGTAGTAAAAGACTGTCTGTTTTTTCGTTCACAAACCTTCATTATCATTTCCTTGTGATACTTTTCTATTCACAATATATTCGATTTCGGTACAAGGCTTTCCTTCAGCTTTTTTGTAAAGCTTATGTTAATATATAAAGATGCATTTTGAGACTTTTTGACAAAGGGGAATAACACATTGAATAAACGCTATTGGTGGATTCTAATTACATACACATTAATGCAGTTCTCTGCTGTTCCAGGTGTTCTTCTCCTCAGGGAATTAGGCGTATCATTGGACCGTATCCCTGGTGTTTGGAGCATGTTCAGTTTTTCCGTAGGGTTACTTATTATTATTTTGCTACTCATTCCTGAAATGAAGACAAGACATGAAATTGAAGGACGTTCATCAAGGGGAGAGGCAGTCCGTTGGTCAATCATTGGAGTGTTTATGGTGTTTGCCGCTCAGTATGCAGCAGCACTAATTGAAATGTTTCTACTCGGTATCGAACCTGGCTCAGAAAACACAGAAACGATTGTCGAATTTGCTAAAGCATTTCCTGCTTTTATCATCGTTATATCTGTGATTGGTCCGATCCTAGAAGAGATTGTCTTTCGTTTAGTTATTTTTGGTGCTCTTTATAAAAGATTCAATTTTTGGATTGCCGGTATTTTAAGTTCCATCATATTCGCTGCCGTCCATATGGATTTTACTCATTTACTTGTATACACGGCAATGGGTCTTGTCTTTGCATATTTATATGTAAAAACAAAGCGAATTCTCGTACCCATTATCGCCCATGTTGCCATAAACCTTTTTGTTTCTATTGTAAATGTTTTGTTAGCTGACCAGCTTGAAGATTGGATGGAGCAACTTGAACAACTTGAACAAACATCATTCATCATTGGAGGATTACTATGAGAGCATCACCTATTACAATGGCGCTCCTCTATTTTTCGATCGGTGTCTTACTAATCTTTTTTGCCATTCAAAATGTAAACACCTCTGGTTGGAACTTTTGGAGCTATTTAATTGTTTCGTTTGCAGCGATTGATTTTATGATTGCCTATCGCTTTTACCGTTTACGGAAGGTAATTAAACAGCTTCAAAACCAAAATAAAAAGAAAAAAGATTAACACTTATATCGCATTTGCGCCTTCTATGAGAGTGTCTCTTATAGAAGGCTTTTTATTTTATTTCAATATAGAAAAGAGGGCTAATCATTAGCCCTCTTTCCAAAACATCATCCATTCTCTATTACATGCTCTTCTTTTCGTGCTGCTTTTTCTAAAATAAAGGCAACTGGAATGACGATAGCTGTAGCGACTGCAACAACGATGAATCCCTCATTAATGGCTTGTAAGCTTGCTTCTTCTAAAGAGCCCAATGAAGCCGTTAATTGCCCTCTTCTCACCTCATAATAAATGGAGACAAAAACAATTCCTAACGCTGAACTCATTTGCCTAATAACATTGTTCATCGCTGATCCTCTAGAAATCAAGTGACTTGGTATAGCATTCATCCCCGTCGTTGTTGATGGCATACTACTTAGCCCCATGCCGATCCCACGAACAGCCATCCAAAAAAAGATCAATACTAACGAAGTGTCAATGCTGAGAAACCCAAGAGGGATCGTCCCAATGGTCACAACGATTAGCCCTGTTGAAATGACACCTGTTGGACCTTTTCGATCAAGAATTCGCCCACCTATGCTCATGAAGATCCCTGTTAAAAGCGCTGAGGGCAAGAACACCAAACCAGTCATAATAGGTCCGAAACCGTACACTTGTTGAATTAACAATGGAATTAAAAACAAACCCGCAAATAACGCAACTGACGTCATACTTGCAATAATCATACTGCACGTATAAGCATGTACACGAAATAACGACAAATCTAATAACGGTTGCTCCACTTTCCGTTCAATTTGGACAAATACATATAAAAGAACCATTCCAACTCCAACTAATGTAAGATTAATGGGATTGGTTAAATGAGCCACTTCTGACATCCTTCCTAATGCATACAAGATAGATCCAACACCAAAGGTAATCGTCAGAAATCCATAAAGATCAAATGTAATCTTTTTATTCGCTTGGGTACTTGGCAAGTAGCGGATAGCAAACCATAAGCCAACTAGTCCTACTGGTACATTTACAAGAAATAAGTATGTCCAGTTTAATGTTTCTAGTAAAAAACCACCAAATGTCGGACCAATAGTTGGCGCCATCATCGCTGATATTCCCCAGACCCCTGTTGCTAAGCCCCGTTCATTTCGAGGAAATGCTTCAAAAATAAGGGCCATAGATAGGGGCATCATAATTCCGCCTCCAATCCCTTGAAGCCCTCGAAAGAAAATTAACGAGCTTAAATCCCAAGAAAATGCTCCAAGGAATGAGCCCGCGACAAAAATAGCTAATCCCATAATAAATAATCGTTTCTTTCCAAAACGATCGCCCAAATACCCTGTAACTGGAACCGTCATTCCCATCGTTACCATAAAAATCGTGATAACCCATCCTGTTGCAACTGCATCCTTTTGAAACACTTCCATAAGCTGTGGCACTGCTGGATTTAACATACTATTATTTAAGATCATCGTAAATGACCCTAATAAAACCGCCACAACTACCATCCATTTTCCGGGCACATTCATCTACTTTCACACCATTTCGTCTGTCGAAATATCAATAGGGGTATCATACCATATGTTAAAGGGAGATACACTTCCTATGCTCACCCTATCTAAGTAGCACATCCCAACAAAAAAGAGGCAAACTCCATCATAGAGTCTACCTCTTTATTTTTATTTACACTGCTTCACTTAAATTTTGTTCAGTTGCACCGAAACCTTTTTTATTGTTTTTGTTTTTGAATACAACGCTTTTCAAGTAAGGCAATACCCATCTGTCTCCACCGTAACGTCCGGCATTTGCTCCCGCTGCTATGATAAACATTGAAATCATAATCATCCATGGGTTAGTAGAGATCGTTCCAGCGAATAGGAATGACATATTCATTACTACTCCGAAGAAAGCTGCCGCTGAAGTAAATACTCCTAAAATAAGTCCTAGCCCTACTAATAACTCTCCCCACGCTACCATGACGCTGAACGCATCTGCGTTCGGAATCGCTACATTTTCTAAAAATGCTACATAATTTGGATACAAAACTGCTTCCCCACTCATAACCGGATTCGCTGCAGATCCTTGTAAGTAACCTCCTGCATGAAAACCACCAGTTACCTTTCCCCATCCTAACGTTAACCAAGTCCAACCTAGATATAACCGTAAGAATAACCATATTCCTGCTGCATATTTGTTTTCTCTTAAAAATTGTCCAATCATGTTAATTCCCCCTAATAATTAGTTTGTTCAATATTTCACATTTAAACATAAAGTTAGATTGCTTCTTTTAAATTGGCTCCCTTAAACTCTTTTTCACTATTCTTTCCTTTAAATACAACGCTTTTCAAGTAAGGCAATACCCATCTGTCTCCACCGTAACGTCCAGCATTTGCTCCTGCTGCTATGATAAACATTGAAATCATAATCATCCATGGGTTAGTAGAGATCGTTCCAGCAAATAGGAATGACATATTCATAACAACTCCGAAGAAGGCTGCTGCTGAAGTAAATACTCCTAAAATAAGTCCTAACCCTACTAGCACTTCTCCCCACGCTACTACAAAGCTAAAAGTATCTGCGTACGGAATCGCTATATTCTCTAAAAATGATACGTAGTTCGGATACATTAGCGCCTCACCACTCATGACCGGATTGGCAACGGAACCTTGTAAATATCCACCTGCGTTAAAATCACCAGTTACTTTGCCCCATCCTGCAGTTAACCATGACCACCCTAGATACACTCGTAATACTACCCAAATTCCTGCCATGTACTTGTTCTCTCTAAAGAATTGTCCAATCATTGTAAATCCTCCTTTAAGGTAAGTTATTTTTTTAACTCACATAACAATGTGAAGTTTCATATTCGGTATTTAATGCCTTGCTCATCTATTCACATTTTTATGTGAAGTTTTTCACAACCTCTACACTCATAGTATAGAACACTGTACACCTTTTTGCTACCTTATTACATTCTTTGTCAAAGTTTGTTCATCTTTTCACATATTTCACGTAAAAAAAGAGTGAATGCTGTGACGCACATCACTCTTTTAACTCTTTTTCTCTTTCTTTTTCTAACCTTTGTACTTTGCGATAAGTCAAATAAGAAACCCAAATGCTAAATTCATAGAGCAATAATAACGGGAGGGTCACCATTAAATGAGACATAATTTCCGGCGGCGTAATAAAACCCGCTATTACTAACAAAATAAAATAAGCAAATTTACGTACTTGAGCTAAGAAACTCGGGGTGAGCATTCCTAATCTAGTGAAAAACATGACCACAACTGGCAGTTGAAACAATAAACCAAAAGGGATCGTAATTTGAAATAGAAAAGAAAAGTACTCATTTATGCCATACTGCTCTGTTATTCCTAAACGTTCTGATAAGTTCCCCATAAATTGAATAATAAAAGGAAATAGAATGAAATAGGAAAAAGAAATACCTACTAGAAACAAGATAAAAGCAAATGGAATATAAGCTAATGTGGCTTTTTGCTCCTTTTCATGCAGGCCCGGACTTACAAACGCCCATAACTGATAGAGAATAACGGGAAATGTAAGAATAAGTGCACTAGCAAAAGCAAATGTCATGAACACCCGAATGGGATCTGTCATCTTAAATGCATTCATCGGCAAATCTTGAGCTGTCGGTGTACTTTGTAAGTATGTGATTAGTGGTGTAGCTAAAAAGAAGCCGGCAATGAGTGCCACAATGAAGAAGATTAACGTGATAATAATTCTTCGTCTTAGTTCTACAATGTGGTCCATTACCGACATGTCTCTTTGTTCCATTTATAAACCCTTCCTACTTAGGCTTTATCGTTTTCTTTTTTCTTGTTATCATCTTCATCTGCTAAGCCTTTTGTCGCGTTTTTAAATTCACGTAATGTATTCCCAGCAGCTTTTCCTAACTCTGGTAACTTCTTTGGACCAAAAATTAGTAAAGCAACAATCGCAATAAGCGCAATGCTGCCTGCTCCTAATCCACCCATAGGTAGCACCTCCTTGTCCTATTTCTAATTATAGAGTGTGATTATATAGTTCGCAATGACTTCCATTACAGTTACCAATCATTTCAAACTTATCCTGGATAATGTTTCAGAAAATAAACAAGCGCCTGTAACTCAACTGATAAATCAATATGATGCACACGAACATGTTCAGGAACATCAAGTCGAGCCGGCGTAAAATTTAAAATTCCTTTAATACCGTTAGCTACCAACTGATCTGCTATCTTTTGTGCAGCCACTTGTGGAACGGTTAGAATGGCAACTGTTACGTCTGGGTCAATGATTTTTTCAAAATCATCTAAATGATAAACGGTCACCCCGCCTACCTCTTCCCCAATTTTTTCTTCAGCAACATCAAAAGCTTTTACAATTCTTGTGTTATTATTTTTCGAAAAATTGTAATGTAAAAAAGCAGTTCCTAAATTACCGACTCCAACTAGAGCAACTTTCGTCTGCTCATCCTGATCAAGTGTTTTCCGGAAAAAAGACAGCAAGTAATTTACATTATACCCATACCCTTTTTTCCCAAGTGCTCCAAAATAAGAAAAATCACGTCTGATCGTAGCAGAATCTACTTTCACTGCTTCACTCAATTCTGTTGACGATACACGTTGCTTTCCCGAAGCAGACAAATTCTCCAAAAATCGATAATAAAGCGGCAACCTTTTTGCTGTTGCCTGCGGAATCTTCGTTTGATCTACTTTCATCCATTGCCTCCCTCCTACCATCGTCAAGTTGGCAATTCAAGACTATGGTTATTGTACACCATTTCACAGAGTTTGTAATCGTTTTACCCCTCTGTTCATGAAGTTGTTGAAAGATCTATTCTACGATACACTTAAGAGGTACTACAAAAAAGCGGTTTTCTTTTTTTGTAGTACCTCTTAAGCAATGAGCGGAGCCGCCGTTGTGGGTTTAGCTTTTTGAGTGATCTTCTCAAAAAGCGTACGGCGTGTGGAGCCATTGCCACTTTGTTCGCACTTTTTAAGTAAAAAGCGGTTTTCCTTTTTAGGATACCTCTTAAGCAATGAGCAGAACGCCGTTATGGGTTTAGC
Source organism: Alkalihalobacillus sp. MEB130 (assembly GCF_032335535.1). Classification (NCBI taxonomy): domain Bacteria; kingdom Bacillati; phylum Bacillota; class Bacilli; order Caryophanales; family Bacillaceae; genus Alkalihalobacillus; species Alkalihalobacillus sp. MEB130. Next base: position 13,927 of record NZ_JAOANA010000024.1, on the reverse strand, counting down.
TTTTTAAGCGATCTTCTTAAAAAGCGTACGGCGCGCGGAGCCATTGCCAGTTTGTTCGCTCTTTTCAAGTAAAAAGCGGTTTTCCTTTTTAGGATACCTCTTAAGCAATGAGCAGAACGCCGTTATGGGTTTAGCTTTTTGAGCGATCTTCTCAAAAGGCGTACGGCGCGTGGAGCCATTGCCAGTTTGTTAGCACTTTTTATATGTAAAAAAGCGGTTTTCTTTTTTATGGTATCTCTTAAAAGAAATGATCTTATGAGTTAGGAATGAAATCTATGATTATTTTACAATGTATAAATATATCGAAATCCTTTGGTATCGATCCAATCTTAACAAATATCAAGTTAGATATTCAAACCGGAGAACGCGTGGCTCTTGTTGGTCGTAATGGAGCTGGCAAATCAACGTTGCTTAAAATTATCGCTGGTCAACTTTCATATGATAGTGGACAAGTGATGATGCCAAAAGGCACAGAGCTTGGCTATCTCGCTCAAAACACAGGGCTGGAATCGGAACTGTCGATATGGGAAGAGATGCTAACGGTATTTGCTCCTCTTCAAAAAATGGAAAAACAAATTCGCGATTTAGAATTACAAATGTCCGATCAACGTTTGCTTGAAGACGAAAATCGTTATTCCAAACTTTTAAAAGAATATGATCAGCTTCAAATTACCTTTAAAGATCAAGGCGGCTATCAATATGAAGCTGATATTCGTGGTGTATTAGCTGGAATGAATTTTGGTGATTTTGATTATGGAACAAAGATTTCAACCTTAAGCGGAGGGCAAAAAACAAGATTAGCATTAGCAAAATTATTGTTAACAAAGCCTGATCTTCTTATTCTCGATGAGCCAACCAACCACTTAGATATCGCGACCCTTACGTGGCTTGAGCAATACTTGGTTGGTTATAAGGGTGCTATCTTAATTGTTTCGCACGACCGTTACTTCTTAGATAAAATCGTCACGACAGTTGTTGAAATCTCTCGAACAAAATCAACGAAATTTACAGGTAACTATAGTGCTTATCTTGATGAAAAAGCAAAGCGATACGAATTAGAGTTAAAGCAATATGAGAAGCAGCAAGACGAAGTAGCAAAACTAGAAGACTTTATCCAACGAAATATTGCAAGAGCATCGACAACGAAGAGGGCGCAAAGTAGAAGAAAACAATTAGACCGAATGACCTTACTCGATCGTCCTGCTGGATCTGAGAAATCCGCTTCTTTCGCTTTTACAATTGAGCGTCAAAGTGGAAAAGAGGTGATCCGTGCTTCTGACCTTCATGTCGCTTATGGAGAAGATGTGATTTTTCAGGACTTGAATCTCGAAATTGACCGTGAGGAAAGCGTGGCCCTTATTGGTCCAAATGGAGCTGGTAAGTCCACACTATTAAAAGCTCTGATGAAAGATATCCCTCTTCAAAATGGAGTGATCCGATTTGGAAGCAATGTGACCATTGGTTACTATGACCAAGAACAAGCCAACTTAAAATCGAATAAACTAGTTTTACACGAGCTTTGGGATGAACATGCTCTTTTACCTGAAAAAGAAATTCGAACCGTGCTTGGAAATTTTCTATTTAGCGGTGATGATGTCTTAAAACCAGTGTCTACGTTAAGCGGTGGAGAAAAAGCAAGACTTGCTCTTGCTAAACTAATGATGAAAAAAGCCAACCTTCTCATCCTCGATGAGCCTACGAATCACTTAGATTTAGATGCAAAAGAAATCCTTGAGAATGCTCTAATTGATTATCCAGGTACATTGTTATTCGTCTCTCATGACCGCTATTTTCTCAACCGCATTGCAACGAGAATGGCCGAACTTGAGGACGGAAGAATCACCAACTATCTTGGTGATTACGATTATTACGTTGAGAAGAAAGACGAAATGGAACAACGTGAATTGCTAAATCAACAAGAGAACGCAGCTGTTCGGAGTAACACCGCATCTGGTGGTTCTATAGCTACGGCGCAACCAGACAAACGTTCCTACGAACAAGATAAAGAAAACAAAAAAGCAGAGCGTCAACGGCAACGAAGAATTGAAGAGATTGAAAGTCAAATTGATTCACTCGAAACAACGCTAGCCCAAAAAGAAGAAGACCTTTGTGATCCAGCTATTTATTCAGATCATGAAAAGGCCCAAACCATCCAATCGGAAATCGATAAAGCAAAAGAAAAAATCGAATCCCTCATGGAAGAATGGGAAGAACTTCAAGAGTAAACCAGTAATGGGGTCAGACCCCCCTTTAGTAATGCAACGCATTACAGGGGGGTCTGACCCCTATTTTAATCTTGCTTTTTTTCTGTTACTACTTTGATCGTTTTTCCATTGGATTGAAGAAGAATGGAGCCATTTACGCTTGTAGCATACACCTTACTGCCTTTTCTTACGTACCTACTGACAATACTTTTTCTAGGTAACTTATTTGTACTGATGATCGTGTAGGTCGGATCGACGGCTTCAATGAAATCGGATGAGGAAGATGTTCCTCCCCCATGATGAGGAGCATGTAAAACATCGGCGCTTAATTGATGTTTCTTCATCAACTGCTTTTCCTGATCTTTATAAATATCACTAGTAAACAAAAACGTGTTATCGTTGTAGGTCACCTTTAATACGACAGACAAGTTATTGATATCCGTTGTGGACAATTCCTCTTCTTTGACACTCTTGGTGACTTCATTTTCAGATGGATGCAACACTTCAATTTCAACATCATTCCCTAAATTAAAACGATCGCCTTCTCGTATATACGAAACACCGATATCCTTTTCTTTCACTCTTTTCACAAAAGCAGCGTATGCTTTCGTGGAATGGGTTAGTTTTGGTAGTAACAAGTGACCAATACTCACCGTTTCCATTACGTTTACAAAGCCCCCAATATGATCATGATGAGGGTGGGTTGCAACAGCATAATCAACAGAACTTATTCCGAGGGTTTGCAATTTAGTAACCAATTGCTTTCCTGTTCGTAAGCTTCCTGAATCTATAAGCATGGTCTTGCCATCAGGACTTTTTAAGAAAATTGCGTCTCCCGATTTCTTATCTGCTTCTAAATGAAAATACCTAATTTCTAACTCACCCTCATTCATCGTAGCAAAAGTCGAACCAGTACAGACCAATCCCCCAACCAGTAACAAGATCCCTATAAGTAAAATTCTAAAGAAGGAAACCATTATTGATCACTCCTACCTTCTTTGCCTCTTTTTATCATCTTTCTCCATTAATCAAACATTTATTTAAAAACGAAAAAAAGGGTCGTAGCAAAAGTCAACCCCTTTCGCCACAACCCTTTAGCATGAGCTCCTACTTTAGACAAACACCGAATTACTCTTTTTCCTTTTTGGCATGCTTTCGATCTAGATTCCATTTAATAAGAGCATATACAACAAAGACCCAAAGAACCGGGTGATTGAAGTTCAGACCGATTTGAGAGTACCCTCCTAAAACGGTGTATAATCCTATTATGGCAACAACATAGAAAATAAAAAATAAATCATGCTCAAATAAAGGAACATTTACTTTTTGATTATCTTTCCTTGGGAGCAATATTTCAGCAACAACAGCTAGGACAAAGCATAAACCAAGAATAATAAAAACGCTTGTCCGCCCAAATAATCCCCCTGTTAATTCAGGAAAATAATCCATAGCCAACGCGATTGCGATTACGATAAGAACACTAATCCTCAACCGCCTGGCTAGAATTAATCGTTTTTCCAACTGCAAAATTGTTCTCCTCCTTGCTTACAGACAACCAATAATAATGGGCAGATACAACACAGAACATCGAGGTAGCAGCTGCAACAACACCAGAATCATTTAACAACAACAAAGCAAACGATGCGACCACACCGGTCTGTAAAAACAACTGTTTTTCTTGACCATCTAGTTGCAGTCGTTTTCTCCACAAGATAATAGCACCTAACAAATAACTTGTTACAAACAACTGCGTCCAATTTGAATGACGGAAAATCTTCAAATTCATCGACATTTTTCGTTGAATCGTATCTGTAATATAACGGATATCCCCATTTACTAACCGTTCAAATGCCATACCAATATGCGTCTGTTCTCCTGTTAATTGTAGCATATAGAGAAAAACAAATAACGTACTGATTGAAATTCCAAAAACGATGAACAAAAAGCGCCAAGACCATTTTTTCGTAAACATTCGATACAGAAAAAAGGAAAAGGCAACGCCTGCAGACAGCGTAGCTCCTGCATTGGTTCCTAACGTGTTCTTCCCGAGCATGACGATAACTGTTAGAAACATCGCCAAGAATAGTAAAATCGTTACCTTCTTCGTTTTTATATTAACTAGTGGACTAATTGTCATAATAGCCGATATGACATATACTCCTGCAAATTCATTGCCTATCCCATAATATCTAGCTCCAATGATTGGATCATATCCTAAATAGGACCGTTGCATTAAGGACGTACCTAAGACAATGTCTAACGTAATTAATAAAAACGTACTAACACCAATCCAGAAAATCGGTTTTTCGCTTCCCTTCTCCACAACATATCCACATAACAAAGAGCTCCCAATTAAGGCAAGAACAAATCCACTAACCCCAATCGTTTTGACGATGCCCGATAAAGCTAAAAACCAAAATGGTGACCAAAGAGCTGACAGTAAAATCAATCTCGTTATATAACGCCATGTTTTTCGTTTCTTTGTACCAAACGATCCATAGATTGCCGCACCAATAAGAGCTACGACTAAACAAGTAATATAGATGGACAAAACACTCGCACGACTTTTGTAAATTAAGACGATTTCATCGATTGCTTCAAAAGCAGATGTTTTATCCACAATTCCTTCATGTAATGAAACAATTTCATTTCCGGAGAATAACTCACTCTCTATCTGAAAGGATTTAAGTACCGTAGGAATGATATCAATGCTACTTATTAAATAGTCTTGCCTAGTTGTATTAGAACTAAGGAATCCTCCTTCGTTTTGCCCCCAATAAAATACCGGAGCTAACTGTTGTTTAGCATCGTAGGCAGCTTTGTGCATCATGGGGGATATCATCCACAAATCATCTACCTCCGTTTGTGCTTGTGATAAAAATGTTGATAACCTATGAAGCTGCCTCTTTCTCTCCTTATTAAAATGAGATTCCTCCATAAAGTACATTTGATCATATAATCGGTACAAATCTCCCCACTCTATCACCAAAAACTGTTTCGCGTTTTCCCCATTTGTTGATAGATTGTGAATAAGGCGATCACGATCCATTTCCACTCCATAGGGAGAACCTGGCTTACTCTTTACAGATGAAAGTATTTCCCCATCCACAGCACCGTTTTGATCGAGTGCTAACAATGAACCATAACGAACTTTTTCTTCTAATGTATCACTATGCCCGTATATGTTGCGCTCTACCCCTGATCGTTTTAATAATTCACCAAAGTCCCCAACTACTCCACGATGAGTTCCTTGTTCATTTTTTATATTTAAGCGATGAAAATCGGGATGAACCAACCCTTCTGTTTGTTTCACTCCTGTTAATTGTTCAGCCCATTCATTTGCTGCAAACCCATTCACTTCTTCTTCTACTTCATAACCATTCCACCCTTGTACGCCGACCGCCTTTGCTCCTGCCCCCATCGTGACCATGTTATTTAAGTAGGAATAAGGCCCATCTGGTCTAACATTCATCGCTCCGAACGCTGCTTTTTCCCAGAAGGTACGTTCGTTTGAATTGTGGATAAGCCACTTAGCTTCTTCTATTGACAATCCAGGAACTAATACCATCACTACTTTTTTCGTCTGTTCTCCTACTTCTGCAAAGCTAATTAGTTGATATGGCATTAGGAAAAACATCAAGATAAGTAATGTAAGCTTTTTCATCATGGCTCTCATACCTTTTTGGCAAATTTTTCTGACATATCCACACTATCCACACACTTATTCACAGCTAAAACACTGATATTATAAGGGTTTATGTAATTATTCACATTATCCACTGAGTTATCCACATTAAAGTTAATAACAATTTTCACTCGCGTTCTCTCTACGAATTTCTGCTTTACCCACATTGTTAACAACATTGTGGATAAAATTTGTTAACAACAATTTTACGTTTTCCGACAAAAAAACTGTAAATTTATAACGATTCTTCCTGATAAGCAATCAAAATTCAACAAGATCCATCAAAGAAACCAAAAAAACCACCTATCGTTAGCATTTGCTCCAATAAGTGGTTTTAAACATATTACTGATGTTCTAAATCAAGGCCTGGATTTCCATTTAACTCATATGACGCAAATTTCTGTTTTTTCCATTTTACACTTGCTGCAGCCCCAATCATAGCTGCATTATCTGTACAAAGCGATAACGGTGGAATTCTTACATCCACAGCCGTATCAACAAATTCCTTCTCTAAAGCACTCCGTAAACCTTTGTTAGCAGCTACTCCGCCAGCTAACAGCAATTGTTTCACTTCATACTTTTCCACAGCACGCTTCGTTTTGCCAACAAGAACATCAATAATACTAGCTTGAAAACTTGCTGCCACATCTTCTATTTTGACTTCTTCCCCACGCTGTTTTACATTGTGTAACTTGTTAATAACGGATGATTTTAATCCACTAAAACTAAAATCAAACGAATCAGGTTCTAACCATGATCGTGGAAAATCAATTGTAACCTTTCCCTCTGCAGCTAGTCGATCAATATGAGGACCTCCCGGATAAGGCAATCCAAGTGTTCTTGCCACTTTGTCATACGCCTCACCGACCGCATCATCTCTAGTTTCACCAATAATCTCAAAATGACCGTCTTCTTTCATATAAACGAGTTCTGTATGACCTCCTGAAACAACTAAGGATAACAGAGGAAATGAAATAGGTTTCACTAGTTGATTGGCATAAATATGCCCTGCGATATGATGAACTCCGATTAATGGCAATCCATGTGCAAAAGCAATAGCTTTCGCTGCGTTCACACCAATTAACAACGCTCCTACAAGACCGGGTCCTTCTGTTACCGCAACAGCACTTAGGTCTTCAAACGTTACATTAGCCTCTTTCATCGCTTGTTCTATAATGACAGTAATTTGTTCAACATGGTGTCTAGAAGCTACTTCCGGAACGACGCCACCAAATCGTTTATGACTTTCAATCTGAGAAGAGACAACGTTACTAACAATGGTTGAACCATTTTCAATCACCGCAGCTGACGTCTCGTCACAGCTTGTCTCTATCGCTAAAATCAATTCCTTCTTACTCATCATCAAGTTTCACCCACATTACTAAAGCATCTTCTAAGTTATCAGCATAATAATTTTTACGTATTCCACCTTCAACAAAGCCTATTTTCCGATATAAATTTTGAGCAACATAATTGGATACACGTACTTCTAAAGAAAGTTTCAATACACCCATCTGTTTTAAAAATGAGATCACATAACGTAGAAGTCGTTCTCCGTGCCCTTGACCCCGATACGTCGAACGTATAGCAACGTTTGTTACTTGCGCCTCATCCATCACAATCCACAATCCACAGTAGCCAATTATGTCACCATTCACTTCGTAAACAAGATAGTTAGCAAACTGATTTGTAGTCAATTCGTTAAGAAAAATAGATGGGTCCCACGGCGTCGTAAAAGAATCTCGCTCTACTTCTAGTACAACATCTAAGTCATCCACCGTCATAAAACGAACCGTTTCCTTTTCTTGTTCAATCATCATTCACAACCCTTTTCCTTCTGAGCCTTTTGCCAAACTGCTTCTGCTTCTGCAAGCTGCAAATAATCAGGAACAAAAGAATGGACTGATAGCTCACTTACAGACGACTTCTGTCCTAACCTAGCTAATTCAGCTGGTCGAGGCAAAGACATCGATCCTGATGCAAAATGAGCATTTTCACCAAGTCGATCACGAATTAGTGTTTCATGAATCAAGGTATCCTGACCAATAAATAAAACAGGTTGATTTTGTTCTACTAAGTAAGCTAGCCAATCTTCTAACATAATTAAACGGTCCTTTTCAATCCTTTGCACATCTGAACCTACCGCTTGATATTGCCCTGTGTACACTTGTCCACGCCTAGCATCCATAATAGGTGAAATAATGCCGCGGAAAAAGCGACCGGTTTGAGCAAGTACCTCGAGGCTCGACACACCAATAATAGGTATACCTAATGACCAAGCCATTGTTTTAGCTGTTGTCACACCAATTCGGACTCCTGTATAGGAACCAGGGCCATTTGCGACAATGATTCGTTCTAGTTCCTTTGGCTTTACACTGACTTCTTTCATTAAGTCATCGATCGCCGGCATTAGCCTAATCGAATGGTTTTTTTTAATATTCGTTGTTACTTCCCCTAGTGTTTGATCTCCATCTGTAACTGCTATTCCCATTACAAACGATGATGTATCAATAGCCAATGTTTTACTCATATCGCAACTCCTTACATAACTCAACAGATCGTTTTCCAGTCGTTTGAACGGTAATCTTTCTGCTTGTTTCTCCTAAATGAAACAATGAAATAGCGAGCCGATCCTCTGGTAACTGATTTGTGATCATGCTTGGCCATTCAATGACCGTTACCCCTTCACCATAGAAATACTCTTCTAATCCGAGGTCTTCCATTTCATCTTCCATACGGTATACATCCATATGATAAAGAGGAATTCTCCCCATATATTCTTTTATAATCGTAAAGGTCGGGCTATTAACAACACGTTTCACACCCAGCCCTTTCGCAAATCCCTTTGTAAAACTTGTTTTTCCAGCTCCAAGATCTCCTTCAAGAGTAATAACATCACCAGGTTTCACAATCTGACCTAGTTTATTGGCTAACTCCATCGTTTCTTCAGGGGATTCGGTTATGAGATTCCACTCTTCCACTGTCTTCACCCACGCTTTTGAAAATGATTGTATCCGTGCTTTTCTAGCTTTTTTACTTGTTGGTCTTCTTTTAAAAATACACCAGGTTCACCTTCTTCGACAAACCCAATTACCGAAAATCGCAGATCTTTCTTATTAAAAAGGGACGCCAAATCAGCAACATCCTCTTTTGGGACCGTTCCAATTAACACGAAATCTTCTCCACCAAATAGAGCAAATTCAAGCTGTTTTTGCCTCGAGTATGTATTCATCGCTTGAGGTATAGGGAGTTTCTCAGCTTCAATTACAAAGCGATTCTTGCTAGCTTCTGCTAATTCATGAGCTTCACTTGCCACCCCATCGCTAACATCATTTAATGAGATTCGTTTATCAACTTTAGAAAAAATTCTTCCTGCCTCAACATGGGGCAAAGGTTCCTGATGTGATGTAACAAGAAGTTGCTCTTGCTCCGTAAATATCCCATCTACCCCCTTTTCAAACAACAGCTCTAAACCCGCAGCCGATCCACCAACATAGCCTGTTACAAACACTTGATCACCTGGCTTTGCCTGATCACGATAGATTGCTCTTCCACGTTCTATGCTGCCAATTGCTGTTACAGTCAAGACGAGCTTATCATGAGTAGAAACGGTATCACCACCAATTAAGTCCATCTGATATATATCTGCTAGCTCTTTCATCCCCCGGTAAATTTCGGTTAACTCTTGTTCAGTCCAAGAAGAAGGAACCGCAATGGAAACGAGGTAATAGGTTGGGATTGCTCCCATTGCAGCAAGGTCACTGACATTAATCGCTAACCCCTTTTTTCCAATTTGAAACGGGGTTAGGGTATCACGACGAAAATGAACTCCTTCGACCATCGTATCAACACAGATCACTTGTTCCAGTTCATCGGAACCAGAGTAAACAGCTGCATCATCACCCACTCCACGAATAAGCGATTTTTGATATGTCTTTTCAGGAGTAATTTTAGAAATAAACGCAAACTCATCTTCCATTTTAACCGACCCTCTCGATCTGAATCATATATCTGCAAAAACCTTAGGAAATCATCATACCTAAGGACTGTCTTTACTAGTGTATCCGATTTTAGAGTAATTGCCCATTATCTAGAAAGAAGTTAATTTTCAGATTAAAATTCAAAAGAAAAAGCCGAAACATTTTCGTTTCGGCTTTTTCTTGGTATTGCGGGGGACGGATTTGAACCGCCGACCTTCGGGTTATGAGCCCGACGAGCTACCAGGCTGCTCCACCCCGCGTCGTTATAGAGTTATCAGACGATGCTTAATCGTAGAAAGTTAATTTGATGTTGTTATTACTTTATTTACTATAACCAACATTAACTTCTTTTATACAAAGAAATTTAGCCTGGCAACGTCCTACTCTCACAGGGGGAAGCCCCCAACTACCATCGGCGCTGAAGAGCTTAACGACCGTGTTCGGCATGGGAACGGGTGTGACCTCTTCGCTATCGCCACCAGACTATTTTCTCTGACACAAGATCTATAATAACATCTTTCTTAACCCAATGCAAGGGTTCTTCAAAAAAAAGTGGAGCACAAAATTTAATTGTGCCCCGTCCTTTATTACTTTGCTTTTTCTATAGCTTGTGTGAAAGCTCCAATAATGTCCTTCTCGTCTTCAATACCGACTGAGATTCGAACCAATTGGGCTCCAATTCCAAGTTCTTTTCTTAGTTTGTCAGGAATCGTACGGTGGGAAGTACGTAGCGGATAGGAAACTGTAGTTTCGACACCTGCTAAGGTTGGAGCAATTTTTACCCATCCTAGCGAACGGAAAAATTCTTCCACATTCACATCATCAGCTAGATCGACACTGACCATCGCCCCGTTTCCTTTCTCAGAAACGAACTTCGGATAAAATACACGAGCGACTCCTTCATGGGCTTCTAATGCTTCAGCAAGCATTCTCGCGTTATGGCTTTGTCTCTCCATTCTTACACTTAACGTTTTCAAACCACGACAAGCTAGCCACGCCTCAAAAGGACTCAAATTACAACCAAGATTGATCACTTTCCCCTTCGCTTTATCAATCAACGTTTGCTCCCCAACTAGTACGCCTGCTGTTACATCACTATGTCCACCAATATATTTCGTTGCGCTGTGGACAACCAGGTCCGCACCTAGAGTCGCTGGTTGCAGTAAATAAGGCGTTGCAAACGTGTTATCAATCATTGTTTTTAACCCTTTTTCTTTTGCTAAAGCGATCACTTCTTCCAAACGCTCCACTCTAAGTAAAGGGTTTGTCACCGACTCTGTATAAAGTAAAACAGTTTTATCAGTAATGGCTTCTTTTACAACATGAAGATCTTGATAGGAAACAAAACTGACTTCTATTCCAAAGTTAGGTAATTCTTGAGCAAACATTTGATACGTCCCACCATATAAATCATCAGATGCTAAAACATGGTCCCCAGGATTGGCAACGGCTAACACTCCAGCTAAAATGGCCGACATCCCTGATGACGTAGCCACACCGTCGTCTGCTTCCTCAAGAAGGGCAACACCTTTACCAAGGTCATCGGTATTAGGATTGCTGTACCTAGAGTATAGATATTCTTTTTCTCCTTCATAGAAACTTTCCATATCGTCTAAATCTGTAAAAACAAACGCAGATGTTTGATAGATTGGTTTTGCTTTACTCGCATTTCTAGCAGGCTCTTTCGCTTGAAAATGTACTGTCTTTGTATTGAAATTCGTTTCTCTCATCTTTCCATCCCCTAACTTATGCTTCCTTCATAATAGTAAAACCAATAACGAACATGACAATCGATCCAATAATCGAGAATGTTATGTAATAAATCAACGGCAGCCATTCTTTTTTTTGATAGAGTTGAACGGTTTCGGTGCTAAAAGTGGAAAAAGTCGTAAATGCTCCAAAAAAGCCAATAGCCATCAATAAGAATAAGGGCTCATCATAGGCCCCAAGCGGAATCGCCCCGTAATAACTTCCATAAAAGGTCCCTAATCCAAGTGAACCTAGTATGTTTACGATCAGCATTGCAATAGGAAAAGGTGGCGACGGATATCTTCTCATAATCACCAACCCTAGCAAGTAGCGGCTAATAGCACCTACCGCACCTCCAATGCCGACAAGCAGTAGATTCATCCTTTCTCCACCTCCTGCTTTGCTTTTCGTTCTCCTACTCTATTTCCCATTATATATCCAACCAATGCACAACCTATTCCTCCAAAAACGGATAATAGCACATACAAAGCGCTCAACCACCACGTGTGTTCAAGGAACAAAAAGACACTATCACTGGCAAGAGTAGACATCGTAGTAAAGCCACCACATAACCCAACACCCAGACCAGCCTTTACCCATTCACGTGGAACCTTAATCACAAACCAACCTGTTAAAAAACCTAGAAGAAGGCTACCTCCTAAATTTTCGACCAATGTTCCGATTGGATAGCCCGTTGCTAACGTATAAAGATTAAAGTAATATCGGAAGCTTGTCCCAATTGCCGCACCGATGGCAATGGCCCCTATATTTTTCATCATCGTTTGTTTCAAAGTGACGCTCCTTCATTCGTGTGAATAGTTTGATTTTATCGCACTCAACGATTTGGAGCAAGAATCTCATATAAAACGGTAACGTCTTAAGCGAAATACTGCCTTTTCGATCGTCGATTATATCTCATCTCGTTTCCTTCTGAAAAATTCGGTATAATAAACATAGCCTCTATTAAGATAGGAAGATTCTATGGAAGTATTAAAGTACTTAATCTTTGAATATGGGTATTTTGGAATTTTTATTGCACTGGTTGGTGGAATTATTGGACTACCTGTGCCAGATGAGGTTTTACTCCTATCAATTGGCTATTATGCCTATCTTGGTAGAGTGGATCTCCTAACCGCCTTAATTAGTTCTTACCTTGGTTCTATTATCGGAATCACGATTAGTTATTTATTAGGGGCAAAATTAGGACTTCCTTTTCTTTTGAAATATGGTCCTAAATTTAGATTATCGCACACACGAATTTCTAAAGCACAACAACTGTTTTCCAAGCGTGGATCTTGGCTTCTTTTAATTGGTTATTTCATTCCTGGTATAAGGCATATCATTGGATATTTAGCAGGAATATCTCGTTTAAATTTTAAAATTTTTATGATTTACTCCTATATCGGTGCTTTTTTCTGGGTGCTTTTCTTTGTTTTATCTGGATATGAATTAGGGATTCGGTGGTATTTTATTAAACAATCATTTGAAACGTATAAGTTTCTCATATATTTTACAGTTTCAGGCCTAATAGCTCTTGCTGCGATCTTCTTCTTTTTTAGACGAAAAGGGAAAAAAGTGTAGAAGCACTCACCATGACTGGAGTGTTTTTACACTTTTTCTTTTTATGGAGTTATATCTTAATCTGTTGTTTACAAATCCAGTAAAGCGGACACCAGGGTTCTTATTTATAAAAATACGACTATTTAAGGCTAGATAAGGACACAGTTGACCTTATTTACCTTCATAAGGTGCTTATACAATGATTTTACTCTAAATAGAGGAATGTCAGTCCGCTTAGAACGTCAAATCTACTATTCTTATTAAAATAAAGGAACGACAGTCCGCTTAGATAACAATTCTATAGGAGTAGATTAAGTAGAGTAAAACCTTCTGATTTTGTGCGGAGCGTGCGTGCCCGCCTGGCAACGTCCTGGCTCGCCATTTCTCTTCTACGGGGATGATTAACCATGAAGTAATTTCTTGGAAGTGTCCCACGTCGTGTTACGAAGAGAAAGGGTTCGTCTCACAGGGGGACACGATGTATTCCAAGAAGTTTATTCATGATGTAACCATCGGCTCAGTCATGGAAGACGTTGGTTCTTCGAACCAAAAGCTCTTCAGCGCCTTGAGGAATATGTTTATGCGCACAAAAAAAGACAATCCATTGGATTGTCTTTTATCGGCCTGGCAACGTCCTACTCTCACAGGGGGAAGCCCCCAACTACCATCGGCGCTGAAGAGCTTAACGACCGTGTTCGGCATGGGAACGGGTGTGACCTCTTCGCTATCGCCACCAGACTATAGAATTG
>NZ_JAOANA010000023.1:0-70654 GCF_032335535.1 Alkalihalobacillus sp. MEB130 | reverse complement strand
TGACATTCACTATACTTTTCATAGTTGGAACTCCTTTTGTAGATGACTTGTTAGTGGGAACAACAAGCTCAACACATCTACAATAGGAGTTTTTTTTATTTTCGTAAATACTTATATACTTTTTACATTTTTTTCAAGTCATGCAACGCCAGTGGGTCAGACCCCTCTTTACTACGCTAAAGAGGGGTCTGACCCCGTTTTGTTCGTTTTACTGTTTGTTTTTGCTTTGTACACTCGGTAGAGGATGAAAGCAAGGACGGATAATAAGATCCCTAACATATACGGAAGGCCGACAGCAAGCGTGAAGAGCCAGCCGCCAAGTGGGGGACCGATGATTCTTCCTAGTGAGTCAAAGGAAGATAAAAGCCCGGTTGTTCGACCATATCCTGTTGGTGATGCTTTTGTTAATAAAGATGAGACGCTTGGACGAATCAAGCCATTTCCGATTCCGAATACGGTCAAGAAGATCGCAGCCGTTACGAAACTATCCACAAATAAGATGAGAAAGAATCCTAGTGCAGAAATGACAATTCCTAATTGAATGACCGTCCCTTCACCATATTTTTTCGTTAATCTTCCAACGAGACCACCTTGTACGAGGGCTCCGGCAAGTCCCATAATCATGAAAATGTACCCTAGTTCTACCGCTCCTAAGTTCGCTCTTTCATAAGCAAAGTAAGCAAACGTTGCCTCAAGGCCAGCTAGCGATAAAGAGACAAACCATTGCAAAATAAAGAGTATCGAAACAGGTCCTTGTAGAGCTTTACGTATGGGTGTTCGTTCTTGTAATTGTTTGTTGCGCTGCTCAGCTGTTAATGACTCTTTTAAGACAAGGGTGACAAAAATAAAGGTTAGTACCGATAACGAACCAGCTAAGTAAAAGGGAAGACTTAAATTGGTTTGGGAGAAGATGCCCCCAATAGCCGGTCCAAAAATAAATCCTAGACCGATAGAAGCCCCAATAATTCCCATTCCCTTTCCTCGATCTTCGTCTGATGTAATATCAGCAACATAGGCCATCACCGTAGGCATATTAGCTGCCGAGAAAAATCCACCTACAATTCTTGCAACAAAAAGCATCCAAAGGGTGGAGGAGATAGCTAACAAGAAAAACGACAAAGCTAGTCCAAAAATTCCAATCATAATAACAGGCTTACGGCCAATCTGATCGGAAATTCTTCCCCACATCGGAGCAAGTAGCAGCTGCATAAAGGAATAAACCGCCATAAGCAAACCTAACTGAGTAGGAGTCGCACCAATTTCCTCCGCATAAAACGGCATAACAGGGATGATGATCCCAAAACCGACCATAACAAGAAACATGACTGCAAATAAAACAGGTAATGCTTTTTTTGATTCCAAGTTGTATGTTCACTCCAGTTAGCAGGGGTCAGACCCCGCTTTAGTTTGATAAAGAGGGGTCTGACCCCCGGAAATTATTTCCCTGCTATGTAATCGCCGTTTTTGCCTCCGGTTTTGCTGAGGAGGTATGTGTCTTTGATGATCATGCTTTTGTCGACGGCTTTACACATGTCATAAAACGTGAGGGCGGCAGCTGAAACAGCGGTTAATGCTTCCATCTCGACGCCGGTATTGCCTTTACAGGAGACTTCCGCTTGAATGATAAGTTCATAGCCGTCGCCTGCTTCCGTGTATTCAAAGTGGAAATCGACTCCCGTAATGTGGATAGGGTGGCACATTGGGATAAGGTCAGGAGTCTTTTTGGCTGCCATGATCCCTGCGATTTGGGCCACTTGCAATGGGTCTCCTTTTTTAATTTGAGCGTTTTGAATTGCATCGTATAATTCTTTTTTTAACACAATCGTACTTTGAGCAACCGCCGTTCGTTTGGTTTCATCTTTCTGGGAGATGTCTACCATCTTCGGGCGTCCTTTTTCATTCCAATGGGAAAATTCACTCATGTTCTTCACTCCAATCACGTTCATAATTAATGTTCGTAAATTCTTTCTGACTACTTGAAAACTGGATGTAGTTCACGTTCATTTTTTGTAACAACGGTCGCATGCTTCTGCGGTTTTCACTAAGAATCTCTTCAGCAAAAGGCAAACAGCGACGATGATAGATCGCGACCAAGGGCTGCTCTTTTTCCCCTGTAACAGGAACAATCGCATCATAGTCTGAGTCGTATGTATACTTCACTAATGCATCTATCACTTTGCTAGATATATACGGAATGTCAGCAGCTAATACAACATACCAATCCGCATGCGGAATCTCTTTCATCGCAAACGTTAACGCATACAACGGTCCATTATGAGTTTCTTCCTCAATGAGAACACGAGCATCGGACCGAGCAAATTTACTAGCTAACAAGTGGTTTGTCACGATAAAAACCGAATCAATCTGACTAGTAGAAAGAGCGTCTACACTATGCTCATAAAAAGCTTTTCCTTTATACTGTTCGAACATTTTCGGTTTTCCATACCGTGAAGATTGCCCGCCAGCTAAAACAACACCAACTATGTTCATTTTTTCACCAATTCATCAGCAAAGTGACCGATTGTTGGTAAAATTAATTTTTCCATAGCTAATTTTACAGCATTAGTCGAACCTGGCAAGGCATAAATAGCCGTCGCACCCTTGCTGCCAGCAACAGCTCTACTAAATAAGGCTCTCGGTCCAATTTCTTCATAGCTTAGCATTCGAAACAACTCTCCAAATCCGTCCATTTGTTTATCTAATAATTGAGAGACTGCTTCGTATGTCACATCTCTTGGCGAAAAACCAGTGCCGCCATTTAAAATGATGGCTTGAATCGTTTCGTTCTGTTCCCACGTTTCTATTTCATGTTGAATCATC
Source organism: Alkalihalobacillus sp. MEB130 (assembly GCF_032335535.1). Lineage (NCBI taxonomy): Bacteria > Bacillati > Bacillota > Bacilli > Caryophanales > Bacillaceae > Alkalihalobacillus > Alkalihalobacillus sp. MEB130. Next base: position 67,834 of record NZ_JAOANA010000023.1, on the reverse strand, counting down.
GTATATTCATCTTTGACAATTTTATAATCAATCAATACGTGTTCATGATTTTGTAAAAGTGCTTGAATCGCTTGTCCACTGCGGTCAGCGGCTTGATCTCTTGTGTCAGAAATCGTCAAAATAGCAACGTTCACACTTTTGGAAGTATTTATCTGATGCATAGAAGTCATTCCCCTTCCTTTTTTGTGTTAGAATGATTTATTATATCTTACTAATAGTAACAGCTTTTTTTACGAACAACCAATGATTCGTCGATGAAGTATGAGGAAAGTAAGAGTAGAGGAGGAATGGACATGGAAACGAGCCACGTGAACGACAAATATTTGCGACCGTTGCAAGATTTGCGTATTTCAATAATGGACAAGTGTAATTTCCGTTGTTCCTACTGCATGCCTGCAGACGTATTCGGCGATGATTATGTTTTTATGAGAGAAGAGGAACTATTATCGTTTGATGAAATAGAACGATTAGTCTCACAGTTTACGACATTAGGTGTGAAGAAAATTCGCTTAACAGGTGGCGAACCATTGCTACGAAAAAATGTTCCTGATCTCATTAAACGTCTTTCTCAAGTAGCAGGAATTGAAGATATTGCCTTAACGACAAATGGCGTACATCTAGTAAAACAAGCAAAAGCGTTAAAACAAGCTGGGCTGATGCGTGTAAATGTAAGTTTAGATGCCCTGTCAACAGACATCTTTCAAGAGATGAACGGACGCAAAGTAACGTCTGTTGTCGTTCTTAAGGGAATTGAGGCTGCCTTAGAAGCCGGATTAGAAGTAAAAATCAACATGGTTGTCAAAAAAGGCGTAAATGAGAGTGAAGTCATAAAGTTGGCTCGTTATTGCAAAGAACGAAACATCCAATTGCGGTTTATAGAATTTATGGATGTTGGCCAAACAAACGGGTGGGATTTCTCTCAAGTTGTAACCAAAAAAGAATTGCTAGAAAAAGTAGCAACGCTCGGTCCTCTAGAAGAATTAGAAAAAGATTATTTAGGAGAGGTTGCAACAAGGTATCGTTACAAAGGTACGAATGCGGAAATTGGCATCATCTCTTCTGTATCTGATACGTTCTGTGGCAATTGCACAAGAGCTAGAATATCTGCTGATGGGAAGCTTTATACTTGCTTATTTGCAGAGGAAGGATACGATTTGCGCTCACTCATCCGATTAGGTGCAACGGATTCTGACATCAAATCAAGAATTACCGAGATATGGAGTGCTCGTACCGATAAATATTCGGAAGAGAGAACAGAAGAAACGGTAAAAAACCGCAAGAAAATTGAAATGTCCTATATTGGTGGATAGAATAATGCAAGGGATTTCCCCTTGCATTATTTGCGTATGTTTGGAATGATAAAAGGAAAAGTCGAACTATGGAAAACGGAGTGAGATCTATGGTAGAAAAGCGAAAGCCAATCCCGGTTGAAGAAGCAGTGAAAAGAGTCATGACTCAAAGTGTGAACCCGAAAACAGAGACGGTTGCCATTCATGAAAGTTATGGAAGGTTTTTAGCAGAAGATTTAGTAGCGTCCCACGATGTTCCCGCTTTTGATCGATCTCCTTATGATGGATTTGCTATTCGGTCAGAAGATACCAATGATGCAAAATCGGACAACCCTATTCAATTTGAAGTCGTAGGGGAAATCGGAGCAGGATATGTATTTGAAGATGAGGTACAACCTTTTCAAGCTGTGAGAATTATGACGGGCGCACCTATTCCAAAAGGGTGTAATGCGGTTGTTATGCTTGAATTAACAAAGGAAATAAGCGAAAAAGAGATCCTAATCAAACGTTTGTTTAAAAAAGGAGATAACATCTCATATCAAGGTGAAGACACACAAAAAGGGACTGTGTTAGTCAAAAAGGGAACACAAATCAATCCTGGCATTGTCGCATTGTTAGCTACATTTGGTTATCATGAAGTCATGGTCGCAAAAAAGCCCATTATCGGGGTAATTGCAACAGGAAGTGAACTTCTCGATGTGGATGAACCATTAGCTCCTGGAAAAATACGCAATTCCAATGCCTATATGATTCTTGCTCAAATTGAACGAGCAGGTGGAGAGGCGAAATATTACGGGAAATTAAAAGATGATCTTGCTGCTTGTTTGCAAGCGACGAAAGAGGCGCTTGCTGAAGTTGATATGTTACTTACAACAGGCGGTGTATCGGTAGGAGATTATGATTATGTCCCAGCTATTCTAAAAGAGCTAGGAGCAAATGTGCTTTTTAATAAGGTTGCTATGAGACCAGGAAGTGTGACAACGGTGGCAAGTGTAAATGGGAAGATGATCTATGGTCTCTCGGGAAATCCATCTGCTTGTTATGTTGGATTTGAATTATTTGTACGTCCGATGTTACGGAGGTCCTTATTTAATACGTACCCTCATTTACAAAAAGTGACAGCAACACTTGGAGTGGATTTTCCAAAACCAAATCCATTTATGAGATTGGTTCGGGCAAGAGTGGAGTATCAAGAAGGTCGTTTGCTTGCGTCGCCTTCGGGTGTGGATAAATCTGGAATTGTTAGCTCGTTAGGAGGAGCCGATTGCTTGTTACTTCTACCTGGTGGGACAAGAGGATATGAAGAGGGCATGTCTGTGGATGTCTTATTACTAGAAGATAAACAAGGAAGTGAATGGCCTTGGGACAACATCGTCGCATCTTACAAGTAGTAGGCTATCAAAATAGTGGCAAAACGACATTGGTAGAATCTTTAATTAGAGAATGTTCCGAACGAGGAATGCGAGTAGCTACGATCAAACATCATGGACATCCGACTGCTCAAAAACAAGAGAGCCACCTTAAGGATAGCGAACGTCACTTAGCCGCAGGTGCGGATATTACGGCGGTTGAAGGTGGAGGCTCGTTACAAATTCATATCCGGAATCAAACGTGGAGTTTGGACAAGCTGTTGCAGCTTTATGAACCATTCCCAATCGATTTGATTCTCGTAGAAGGATTCAAGCATGAACATTTTCCAAAAGTCGTCTTATTACGTGGACCGGATGATAGGGAGCTTCTTAGCACGTTAAAAAATATTACTTGTGCGATTAGATGGGAAAACTTTTCCCTTCCTGAACAACGTTTTCCATTGTACGATATAGAAGATTCAGCAAGTTATATTCAATATATTTTACAGAAACTGAGTGATGATGATGAGTCAGCTTTTTGACATTCAAGATACACCTTTATCGATTCAAGAGGTGGTAGATAAGGTTACGAGAAGAGATTGTGGTGCGATCTCAACGTTTATTGGAACAGTGAGAGAACTAACCCACGGGAAACGCACGTTAAAATTAGAATATCAGGCATACAAACCGATGGCGATTAAAATGCTAGAGCAAATTGGTCAAGAAGTTCAAGAGAAATGGCCAGGATCCACCATTGCGATTACTCATAGAGTGGGGACTCTTGATATAAGTGAAATAGCCGTGATTATTGCTGTTTCCACTCCTCACCGGAAAGCAGCGTATGAAGCGAACGAATACGCAATGGAGCGCATTAAGCAAATTGTACCGATTTGGAAAAAAGAATTTTGGGAAGACGGAACAAAGTGGATTGGCGATCAACTTGAAAAAACCCCTTATCCAGCAGGGAAACCTGAGATCAAGGAGGGAGAAAATGATTAAGATTTTATTGTTTGCGGAACTCCAAGAAGAAGCAGGAACAGAACAAATTGAAATTGAGAAAGCTGGAGTTACGGTTCAAGAATTAAAAGCGTGGCTAGAGAAGGAGTACCATTTATCCGCCCTTGCTACAACAATGACCGCTTTAAATGAAAGCTATGCTGATGACAGCGAAGTTGTAAAAGATGGAGATGTTGTTGCCTTTATTCCTCCTGTAAGTGGAGGATAACGTAAAAATCCCTGCTTGCCATTACGGAAGCAGGGATTTTTTTATGCGCGAACTAGTTGTTTCATCTCTATATTGCGACGAAGCTGTTCTTCCTCCGAAGATAAATCATATTTCTTTAAAAGATGAAATAATTCATTAAGTTCTGTCTGCGTTACGTCTAACTCTAAAAAACGCTGACACGATACATACAAATCTTCTGGCAAAAACTCTTTCTGCGATTCTAGCTTTGCAAGCACATCTTCTAAAGGGTGATCTAACTTACAAGAACTCATCTAGCTCACCTCCTTTTCGCTTTTTTAGTAAGAATGTGACTTAGTTGAGGACAATTCTTTCAGGATGTGAATAAATATTAAAAGACGAACCACGGATGAATCCAACCGCTGTTATGTTTAAATCTTCAGCCAGTTGAATCGCCAAATCGGTTGGAGCCGATTTAGACAGAACAATACCTACCCCAATTTTGGCTGCTTTTGTTAAAATCTCCGATGAAATACGGCCACTAAAAACGAGAATTTTATCTCTTACTGAGATGCCATTTACTAGAGAATAGCCGTATAGCTTATCGAGAGCATTGTGTCTGCCAATATCGGAACGGCTCACAATAAGATCATCAACGGTACAAAGGGCAGCATTATGAACGCCACCTGTGTTTTTAAAAACATGGCTCTCATCCTGCATTTTTTTCATTAATGAAATACATTGCTCTGCTGTTATCGTCACACGCGACATAGATGTTTTGGCTGTTCGAACATCATTTTGAAAGTAAAATTGTCTACTTTTCCCGCAACAAGAGCCGATGAAGCGTTTAGAGAAATATTGTTGGTTTTTAATGTTTTCTGAATGTAACTCAACATAAGCAAAACCACGATCTTCATCGATTTTCATCTCTTTAATTTCTTTTCGAAAGTGGATGACACCTTCTGATGCTAGAAACCCAATGACCATTTCTTCAAAATGAGTAGGACTGCATACCATTGTAGCAAATTCTTCATTGTTTATATAAATGGTTAACGGGAACTCAATCACAATCTCATCTTCCAAATTAGAAAATTGAGAATGGTTATATTTGACTATCGGTCTAGGTGAACTGAGTGAATCTGTCAAACGAATGCCCCCAATCAGTAGAATGTAATGTTTCAAATATAAACATATTATCTTCTGTATGACAAGACTATCAAACTAGAAGAAGAGGAAAAATAATCATAAATATATGTTTTTTACAATAGAAATATATTGAACTTTCTTTGAAAACACGTTATGATTTAGTTGCATTCATAATTCTGTAACATTTAAGAATCGAGATAGCGATCCTGTCGTCGGTATTAAGTGTTCAGTCGTTGTAAGCGATTACTATTGGTGAGAAAGTAGCGTATCCTGCTTGAAACTAATCGTCGTGCTTTTTTGGGGAAATCTTTTTTCCTTTAAGAGAGTAGCGTCGATTTTTTTATGTTTGAGAGAGAAAAGGAGTGACATCATGGGAGAAGCAAAAGGGAAGATTAAGAATCGTTGGTTAATTGCACTAGCTGCAGTTGGAATTCACATTTCCATTGGCTCGGTTTATGCATGGAGTGTTTTTACAAATCCAATTAGGGAACAATTAGGTTGGGATTTGAGTGCGGTTTCTTTAACGTTTAGTATTGCGATTGTATTTTTAGGATTATCTGCCGCTTTTATGGGGCATTTTGTAGAGAAATATGGTCCAAGAAGATCTGGACTCGTAGCAGCGACCTTTTTTGGAATCGGTTTGGTTGGGTCTGGATTTGCGATTAACCTAGAATCGATTTGGTTATTGTATGTTACGTACGGAGCTCTTGGAGGAATTGGTCTTGGAGTTGGTTACATTACACCAGTATCCACACTTGTTAAATGGTTCCCAGATCGACGTGGGTTAGCAACAGGACTTGCTATTATGGGATTTGGTTTTTCTGCGATGATTGCCAGCCCGATTATGGCAAATTTAATTGATTCAGTTGGAATTGCGAATACATTCTTCACACTAGGAATTATTTATTTTGTTATTATGTTAGCGTCTGCACTGTATATTGAACGACCACCTGCTGGGTACATGGCAGATGTTCAAACAAGTGGAAAGAAAGTACAGTCAGATCTTTCCCAATTAACAGCTAATGAAGCGGTAAAAACGAGAAGATTCTGGTACTTGTGGATTATGCTCTTTATTAACGTAACATGTGGAATTGCAATTTTATCCGTTGCCTCACCTATGGCTCAAGAAATTGCAGGCCTTTCAGCAGCAGCAGCAGCAACAATGGTTGGAATTATGGGGGTATTTAATGGATTAGGCCGAATTGGTTGGGCGTCTGTTTCTGACTATCTTGGTCGAGCGAATGTGTATACAGCCTTTTTCGTCATTCAGATCGTGACATTCTTTGCCTTACCTAGTATCACGCACGCGATTTTATTCCAAGCCGTCTTGTTCTTAATTTTAACTTGTTACGGTGGTGGATTTGCAGCGATTCCAGCGTACATTGGTGATTTATTCGGAACGAAGCAACTAGGAGCGATTCACGGATACATTTTAACTGCTTGGGCGTTAGCTGGTCTTGTTGGTCCAATCTTGGCATCGTGGATTCGTGAAACAACAGATAGTTATGCAGGCACGCTTTATATTTTCGGATTTATGTTTATTGCAGCATTAATCGTATCGCTAGTGATTCGAATTGATATTAAACAACTAAAAGAAAAGAATAAAGTACAAGATTTAGCAAGTTAACGAATTTGACATTTTTAGTCGCTCAAACTACTCTTTTAGTAAGTAAAAGTAAATGAGGGTACAAGAAATGAACAAATATGAAGCGGAATTTAGTAACTTAGTACGTTCTTTTCGGAAAAAACATATGGGAAAAGGCCCGAGTAAAATCAGTACGACGTTTTGTAAAAAATGGGCGATTTGTGAGATGGAAGGGAACCTTTCTCCTGTTGAGAAATTTATTGCAACAGCCGATGAAGGCAAACAGATGCTACGAGCGGCAAGAACAGAAATGGTGAAGGACATGTATCGAAAAAATCCTCCTTCTGAAATGGAAGAGTTCTTGCAATGTAAGTTTGTAGAACTGTTTGTTGACATTGATATTGAAAAAGATTTTGGCATGTCGATCTTTGTTTTTGATGAAGATATCGAAGAGAAATTTTCAAAAAAATAATTTGGTTTGGCACTTAGTAGCGACCCTGCAAAAGACTTAACCACCGTTATTCCTTACATACATTTTTGGGGAAGTACGGTGGTTTTTTTATTGAAATGACATAAAGATTAGTAATAAGTATTTTGGGAGTGAGAAAAAACATGGGGAAAACAAAACATCAAGGTCCTATTAAAGCAACGAAAACACCTACACCAAAGCACTGGGTTAGTCCCATCCCATTTGGGTTAGGGAAAGTAAAACCTAAACATATTCGAGATACGATGAAAATTGCATGGGACAACAAAGATAATCTAGGATATGCATCTCGAATTTTAACGAAAGGGGTTTGTGATGGCTGTGCATTAGGTGTATCAGGGTTGCAAGACCAAACGTTAAAAGGTCCACATATGTGTACAACTAGATTAAACGTTCTCCGATTAAATACAGCTCCAGCCATTAAAGAAGAAATCTTACATGCTGATATAGATGAACTTAGAAAATATGATAGTACGGAATTACGAAAACTTGGGCGGATTCCTTACCCTCTTATTCGTCGCAAAGGAGAAAGAAGATTTTCTCGTTTAACATGGGATGAAGCGATGGATATGATTGCGAATAAAATGAAGCAGCTGAACCCAAGGCAGTACGGATTTTACCTTACATCAAGAGGGATTACGAATGAGTCCTATTATGTTGCTGCGAAAGTTGCGCGTTTTCTAGGTGCTAATAATATTGATAATGCGAGCCGTATTTGTCATTCGCCAAGTAAGACGGCATTAAAGCGTTCGATTGGTGTAGGAGCATCCACATGTAATTATCAAGATTGGTTCGGAGCGGACGTTCTTTTATTCTGGGGAAGTGTGGCTTCTAATGCCTCGCCAGTATCTTCTAAATATATGTTAGAAGCGAAAAAACGTGGAGCGAAAATTATTGTCATTAATCCGTATAAAGAGCCGGCAATGGATCAATATTGGGTGCCTTCGAATGCGGAGTCTGCTTTGTTCGGAACAAAACTAGCAGATGACTTTTATCAAGTAAACATTGGTGGCGACATTGCTTTCATGCATGGAATTATGAAGCATTGGTTTGAGATGGAAGAGAACGATCATGGTTCGGCTATCAATCATGAATTTGTGGCAGCACACGTCAATGCGTATGATGAACTAAAAGCTCATGTTGAATCTCAATCTTGGGATGCGATCGTTACGTCATCTGGAATTACGAAAGAGCGCATTATTGAGTTATCAGAGTTACTAGCAAGAAGCAAGAATGCGGTATACGCATGGGCATTAGGATTAACGATGCATGCTTTTGCATCAGATAACATCTCTCAAGTGGCAAACCTTGCTCTGCTTCGTGGACACTTAGGACGTAAATACAACGGCCTTATGCCGTTTCGTGGACATTCATCTGTACAAGGATCAGGGGAAATGGGAGCCGATCCATTTGTGTTACCTGGTGGAGATTTTGTGGAAGAGAATATCCAACGTATGGAAGGAATTTGGGGCTTTGATATTCCAAGATGGCAAGGAGATGTTGTTGGAGTCACGTTAGAAAATATCGTGTTGCCAGAGGATCATGAGCGAAAAATCAAACTTTACTATATGTCAGGTGGTAATTTCTTAGAAACAATGCCTGATCCGAACTTTATTGAAAAAGCATTGGCTGAATTAGATATTCGCGTTCACCAAGATATTATCCTGAATACGTCAACGTTAGTAGACGCGAAAGAGGCTGTCATTGTATTACCAGCTAAAACGCGCTATGAGCAAGATGGCGGTGGTACGTCTACGTCAACGGAGCGTATGGTTTATTTCTCTCCTGAAATTGAAGGAAATAAAAATCATATTGAAGAAGCGCGTTCAGAGTGGAAGATTTACATTGATTTAGCTAAGCGTGTGAAACCTGAAACGGCTCATTTAGTAGATTTCAAATCAGGTCAAGAGATTCGGAATGAAATGGCGATTGCCAATCCAAATTACGAAGGTGTTCAACATTTGAAAAAGCAAGGCGATGTTTTCCAATGGGGCGGAGCATGGCTATGTGAAGATGGTGTGTGCCCAACTTCAGATGGAAGAGGGAATTTACTAGGGGTCGAGATTCCTGACATGGGCAAAAAAGAAGGACAATTTGTTCTGACAACTCGTCGCGGAAAGCAGTTTAACTCCATGGTTTACAAAGAAACTGATCCATTTAACAATGCAGAGCGCTATGATGTCTTAATCAACGCTGAAGATGCTCATGATTTAAGCATTGCAGAAGGCGAAGGCATTGTCATTCATAATGGATTTGGCGTATTCCAAGGAAAAGCAAAATACGCTGAAATCTCAAAAGGAAACTTAGGCGTACACTTCCCAGAAGGTAACTTCTTATTGCCAAAAGGAAGATATGAAAAACTAGCAAAAATTCCAGACTACAATGTAACGGTAAAAGTAGAAAAAGCGGATCGTTACAATGCACGAAAAGATACAAAGTATGTAGAAAGAAGAGTCGAAGATCTAGAAATGTCGGCTCCAGGTTGATAAGGAAGGAAAGGGCTGCCTGTGTGGGTAGCTCTTTTCTTTTTGGTTGTAGTAGGGAGCAGATTTGCGTGGATCGCCGGATATGTGAATGATCGCTGCATACGAGGGGAAGGTGCCGCAAATGTGAGTGAACCGCCGCATACGAGGGGGGGGGATCTGCCGCACAAAAGTGGGGGAACCACCGCATAGGAGGGGAAGGTGCCGCAAATATGAGTAGATTGCCGCATACGAGGGAAGGGTGCCGCAATTATGAGTAAACAGCCGCATATGTAGGAAAGCTGCCCAATTTGTGCCTAAACCACCGCATATCGGGGCTTTCTCCCGCATAAAAGTCGGCCAGCCGCATAAGTTTTTTGCGAGCCGCATAACATATCGAATTTGCCGCATAAAAGGCTCGATTTGCCGCATAGAAAGCCGAATTCGCCGCATAAATTTTCAGCTAGCAGTCCTAAATGGTTTTCCTATTGTGTTGCTACTAATCTCGGGACCAAGATCTAGCTTTTTATCCGAAATTCCTATCATTTCTCGCGATTTGTTAGCTTTTGACAATCTGAATGTTTATTGTTTAAATAGTCAAAGATAGTATAGAGGAGTTGGTCGAATGTCATCGGATCATTTTATTGATCAAAAAATTTTTCCTGCTGCTAGAACGATTAGGGAATTTGAGAAGTTACTAACAAGTAAATTTGAAGTGATCATATTACTAAATAGTCATATCGGACAACTCAAAAGTTTAATCCAACTTGCAAAAAAAGCAGGGAAAAAAGTGTTTTTGCATGTTGATTTAGTGCAAGGCTTAAAAACAGATGAGTATGCTACTCAATTTATTTGCCAGGATATTAAGCCAGGGGGAATTATTTCAACGAGGAAAAATGTTGTATTAACGGCGAAAAAGCACTCCATTATCGCTGTACAGCGTTTATTTTTATTAGATTCGATTGCTCTTGAAACGAGTTATAAATTACTAGAAACGACAAAGCCTGATTATATCGAAGTGTTGCCTGGTGTTATGCCGCATATAATAGAAGAAGTTTATCAAAAAACGGGTATTCCTATTATTGCAGGAGGGCTTATCCGTGAAAAAGAGGAAGTTGCAAAGGCGTTAGAGGCAGGAGCGATCGGAGTAACGACTTCAAGAAAAGAGCTTTGGGATTTTTAAAATCTTTTATGAGACAACCTAAAATACAGTCGTAACTATTGACAGCGTTTTCAACTTTTGGTTTAATAATTGGTAAGTTAATAGATTGTGACGGAGATTAGGAGACGAGCCAAATAACCTTATCAGTATTTGATAGGTTCTTTTTGCTCGTCTTTTTTGACTAGATGAAGAACTAGTTTCGTCGGCTTGAAGGGGTTGTGCTCATAGTATTTATTTTTTTACTATATACATGTAACGAAGACACAACTAGAGCTACGTCATGAACCTCAACAAAAAATTCCGCAATCAATAATAGAAGAAACCTGACTGGAGGACTTTTTCATGGAAAAAAAATATATTCTGGCTTTGGATCAAGGAACAACAAGTTCAAGAGCGATCTTATTTGATAAGCAAGGAAAAATTGTTGCTGTTGAACAAAGAGAAATAGAGCAAATTTATCCTCAACCTGGGTGGGTTGAACATAATGCGAATGAAATATGGGCATCGATTCTTGCGGTTATGTCTGGTGTGATGCTGAAGTCAAATGTGGACAAAGAAGAGATTGCTGGAATTGGTATTACCAATCAACGGGAAACCGCTGTTGTTTGGGATAAACATACTGGAAAGCCGATTTATCATGCGGTCGTTTGGCAATCTAGACAAACAGCCGACATTTGTGAGCAACTGAAGAAACAAGGCTATGAGGATATGGTTCGAGAAAAAACGGGGCTGCTGATTGATGCGTATTTTTCTGGAACAAAAGTGAAGTGGATTTTGGACCATGTAGAAGGGGCGCGAGAAAAAGCAGAAAAGGGAGACTTGCTTTTTGGAACGATTGATACGTGGCTCATCTGGAAACTTTCAGGTGGGAAAGCTCATGTAACGGATTATTCTAATGCATCTAGAACCTTACTTTATAATATTTACGACTTGAAATGGGATGATGATCTGCTTTCGATGTTGGATATTCCAAAGTCGATGTTGCCAGAGGTAAAGCCTTCATCAGAAATTTATGGAACAACGGTTGATTATCATTTCTTCGGATTAGAGGTACCGATTGCAGGAGCAGCGGGTGATCAGCAAGCCGCATTATTTGGGCAAGCGTGTTTTGAAGAGGGAATGGTGAAAAATACGTATGGAACAGGTTGTTTCATGCTGATGAATACGGGAGAACAGGCCGTACAATCAGAGCATGGACTACTCACGACACTAGCTTGGGGAGTCGACGGGAAAGTCGAGTATGCGCTAGAAGGAAGCATTTTCGTTGCCGGTTCAGCCATTCAATGGTTGCGTGACGGCTTGCGCATGATCAAATCAGCAGCGGATACAGAACAATACGCAAAAAGAGTGAGCTCATCTGAGGGAGTGTATGTGGTTCCTGCCTTTGTCGGCTTAGGAACACCTTATTGGGACAGCGATGTGAGAGGAGCGGTGTTCGGTCTGACTCGCGGAACGGAGAAAGAACATTTTATTCGAGCTACGTTAGAAGCATTAGCTTATCAAACAAAAGATGTTGTTACTGCTATGGAAGCTGATTCAAATATAAAAGTGAAAACGCTAAGAGTCGATGGTGGGGCTGTGGCGAATAATTTTCTGATGCAGTTTCAAAGTGATATGTTAGGCGTAGCAGTTGAACGTCCACAAGTTCAAGAAACGACAGCGTTAGGAGCCGCTTATTTAGCAGGTCTGGCGGTTGGTTTTTGGGAAAGCAAAGAGCAAATCAAACAACAGGCCGCAGTTGAACGTCGGTTTGAAGTGACGATGTCAGAGGAAGAGCAACAATCGCTGTATCGTGGCTGGAAAAAGGCCGTAGAAGCAACGAAAATATTTAAATAAGGCTTTAAAAAGTTAGGTAAGTAGAGTATAATCTTAAGTAAGTTAATATTGGTCGGAGATTAGGAGAAGACCACAACTCTTTCATTAGCGCTAAGCTGGTGAAAGATGTTGTGGTCTTCTTTTTTTTCTCTTTTAGAACCTACTAAGGGGAGATAGAGATGGCTACATTTTCAAGTTTGAAACGTCAAACAATCTTAAAAGAGATGTGTAATAAAGAACTAGACTTACTTGTCATTGGTGGAGGGATTACAGGAGCGGGCATTGCATTAGATGCCCAAGTTAGAGGGCTCGATACTGGTTTAATTGAGATGCAAGATTTTGCGGCGGGTACGTCAAGTAGATCGACGAAATTGGTTCACGGAGGGCTTCGTTATTTAAAACAGTTGGAAGTGAAGCTGGTTGCAGAAGTCGGAAAAGAACGAGCGATTGTCTATGAAAATGCTCCACATGTCACGACGCCAGAGTGGATGCTGTTGCCTATGATTAAAGGAGGCACATTTGGCAAGTTTACGACTTCCATTGGATTAAAAATGTACGATTTCTTAGCTGGTGTTAGAAAGCATGAACGCCGCAAAATGTTAAATAAAAATCATGTATTACAGAAAGAGCCACTTGTGCGAAAAGAAGGTCTCAAAGGTGGAGGAATTTATGTTGAGTACCGAACGGACGATGCACGGTTAACGTTAGAGGTTATGAAAGAAGCTGTAACAAGAGGAGCAAAAGCAGCCAACTATGCGAAAGCGGAAGGGTTTGTTTATCAAGACGGGAAGCTTGTTGCTGTGAAAGTGAAAGATGTATTATCTGGAAAAATGTACAAAATATACGCAAAGAAAATTGTGAACGCGGCAGGACCATGGGTTGATACACTTCGGGAGGAAGACCGCTCGAAAAAAGGGAAGTACTTACATTTAACGAAGGGGGTTCACCTTGTCATTGATCAAAGTCGCTTCCCGTTAAAGCAAGCGGTTTACTTTGATACAGAGAAAGACGGTCGGATGGTTTTTGCTATTCCACGTGACGGGAAAACGTATGTTGGTACGACAGACACTGTTTACAATGAGGATATTACCCATCCAAGAATGACGGAAGAAGATCGAAGTTATATTATCAACGCAGTTAATTATATGTTTCCGTCCGTTCAATTAACGGAACACGATATTGAATCAAGTTGGGCAGGGTTACGACCACTCATTCATGAGGAAGGAAAAAATGCCTCTGAAATATCACGTAAAGATGAGATCTTCTTTTCTGATACAGGATTGATTTCGATTGCTGGTGGAAAGCTAACTGGCTACCGCAAGATGGCAGAAAGAATCGTTGATATAGTTGCAAAAGATTTAGGAAATCAACAATCATGCTCGACCGCTACGATCACCTTGTCAGGAGGAATGGTAGGTGGGTCTGCTGGCTTTGATGAGTTTGTTGAGACAAAGACCGCTGAAGGCGTCACTCTTGGCTTAAGCAAAGAAGAGGCGAAGCGAGTGGCAAAATTGTATGGATCAAACGTGGATCACGTGTTCACCCGTTTAAAAAGCAATGCAGAAGAAGCGAATAGCCACCAGCTTCCACCTTTACTTTTAGCTCAGTTGCAGTATGGAATAGAGGATGAAATGGTATCCACTCCTGTAGATTTCTTTAATCGTCGAACGAGTGCTTTATTTTTTAACATTAACTGGGTGGATGAATGGCAAGGTGCGGTAACGGATTATATGGCAAAAACGTTCCAATGGTCAAAGGAAGAGAAAGAGCGTCATTTTGCGTATCTTTCCTCTGAACTTCATTACGCAAAAAAACCGGTGGATTCCATACAGAGTGAGAGTAAAGTGAGTTGAAAATAAAAAGGAGGGGAAGGTCAAGGTTATTTCATCGATTTTCCTCTCCTTTTTAATTTAAATAAACGTTTGTTTAAAACGTGTCAACTCTACATGTATCAAGTGAAATCACTCTTTAATTAAACGTTTGATTAACAAGTTTAATTGTGTAAGGAAAGTGATGTAAAAGGTTTCAAGACATGGAGCAAAGGGGAATGATATAATAGAGAAAACGAATGAAAGGTTGGGGTACATATGTTAGATGATAAATTAAAAAAAGCGTTAAATGATCAAATGAACTTTGAATTTTATGCTGCGCACTCTTACTTAGCAATGGCTGCTTATTGTTCATCAGAAAGTTTAGATGGATTCGCCAATTTCTTCCTCGTTCAAGCAGAGGAAGAAAGATTTCATGCTATGAAGTTTTATAACTTTATTAATGCACTTGGAGAAAGAGCCACAATTCAATCGCTAAATCAGCCAAACAATTCTTTCTCTTCCGTATTAGATGCATTTGAAAAAGCGTTAAAGCAAGAGAAAGAAGTTACGAAGAGTATTTATCACTTATCCGATTTAGCGTTAGACGGCCGTGAGCATGCAACGATCTCTTTTTTAAAGTGGTTCATTGAGGAGCAAGTAGAAGAAGAAGATATGTTTGATAGCATTATTAACAAGTTAAAACGAATCGATAACGATAGCAATGCGTTCTTTATGTTAGATGATGAATTTTCAAAACGTACGTTTACACCAGAAGAAGAGTAAGCGTCAAAAAGCAAGCCCTCTGATTATAATCAGAGGGCTTGTCTTTTTATTTGGCTGTTTTCGTAAAGATTGTTGCTATAAAATAGTTTTTCCTCTTAGTGAAATGGAGCGGAAGTCACTCGACTCCTGCGGGAATGCAGAGGTAGGGGCGAGACCCCTCTGGCGTAGCCGAGGAGGCTCGGCACCTCCTTGCGGGTGCGAGTGGCTGAAGCGCAATGGAACGAACATGAGGAGAACACGTATCCCATAAAAACAACAAAGTATGCGAAAACAGCCTTTTATTTTAAGAATGAACGTAACATCCAGTTGTGCTTTTCAAGCGATTGGTGGATAGCAAGTAACATGTCTGCTGTCGTCTCATCACCTAATGAATCAGCCGCTTCCATTCCATCTTTAAGTTCATCAATTAATGTATCAAAGTCAGAAACAAGTTCGCCAACCATCGATTCGGCGTCTTGTTGTCCACTTGCTTCTTTTACAGAAGCTGTCTCTAGGAACTCTGCCATAGTTGCAACAGGGTGTCCTTTCAAAGCTAGAAGACGTTCAGCTAATTCGTCAATATGTGTAGACGCCTCGTTATATAATTCTTCAAATTTATCATGTAATGTAAAAAATGCCGGTCCTTTTACATACCAATGATAGTTGTGTAACTTAATAAATAAAACACTCCAGTTTGCAATTTGTTTGTTTAAGATTACTGATACTTTTTCTTGACTCATACAATGACCTCCTTAGTTATCTTCAGTTTACTATTTCCCATTTCAAGAAAATTATAAACCAATTTTTTCTATTCAAACGTGACAACTTTATGTTGATCATCGCCGCCATGAATTTGTGTGAACATTTTTCCGGCAGCTTGTAACAATTTTGAAGCTTCAGTCACATTCATCGATGGTTTCAAGTAAAAAAACTGAAGTGCAGACGTTGTATCGGGTGTCACCTTCGTTCTGACAGAATCAACAATCGGACTTCCGAATGCGCCTTGCTGATCCGCACTAACCAATTTGCCACTCATATCATTTTCTCGACCATTGACACCTTCGTATGCTTCATTCTCTAGACCGAGTCTAAACGTGACATCACCTTCTATATGGTCTAAATCGTAAATACCTAAAGGAATGACATATTCTAATGAAAAAAATGTATTCAAATCGACTGCTGAGTGCACAAGTGGAAGAGGTTGTCCCTTTTTTATTCGACGAAATAAAGCTTCATGAGAAGGTCGATATCTTCCTGGGTTCATTTGTAACGATTTAAAAGCTTGACGCCACTCCGCAATTCCTTCAAACTCAGTAAGTTCTTTTTCTTCCAGATCCACTTTCAATGTTTCTTGAAAAAATTGTAAACGTCCCTTTAACATTTGAGGTGAGTCGCCAATCACGATATTATTATATTGGACTACTCCTATTTTGAAAGTAGAAAGTTTGGATGAGATCGACTCATCAATCACGATATTAACCATAAGTACGTTCCTCCTGCTTTTTTGCTTTATTGTAGCATATTGGTAGGAAAAGGATGAAGAAAGGTGAACGACCATGACACTTGCCCAATTAAAGGATGAGCTAATTGCATATAGTAAAATAATAGGAGTCGATAAAATTGGATTTACTTCAGCGGATCCATTTTTACAATTAAAAGATCGACTTCTTAGTCAACGAGAACTAGGGTATCAGTCTGGATTCGAAGAACCTGATATAGATAAAAGAGTGGAACCCGAGAGGCTACTCTCAGGAGCGAGGACGATTATTTCAATAGCTTTGGCGTACCCATCGAAAATGGAAAATCCACCGAAAAGTACGAGAGACGATCGAAGGGGGATTTTCTGCCGAGCTTCTTGGGGGAAGGACTATCATGATGTTTTACGAGATCGTCTTAAAAAAATTGAGGAGTTCTTACAGGAAAGAGTCCCAGATGCCAAAACAGTTTCTATGGTTGACACGGGGGAACTGTCAGATCGCGCTGTTGCGGAGCGAGCCGGAATCGGATGGAGTGGGAAAAATTGCGCTATTATCACACCTGAGTTTGGAAGCTATGTCTATTTAGGAGAAGTGGTGACGACGATCTCTTTTGAACCGGATATTCCGATGACGGAACAGTGTGGTTCTTGTAATAAATGTATTGACGCATGCCCAACGGGGGCCTTAATTCAGGGAGGGCAGCTCGATTCCCAGAAGTGCATTGCTTATTTAACTCAAACAAAAGACTTTCTACCTGATCAATATCGAAAGAAACTTGGCAATCGGCTTTATGGTTGTGATACATGCCAACAAGTGTGTCCGGAAAACAAAGGGAAGGATTTTCATATCCACCCTGAAATGGAACCAGATCCGGAATTAGCTAAACCAAAGTTGATTCCATTACTAACGATGAGCAACCGAGAATTTAAAGAAAAATTTGGCCATGTATCTGGGTCATGGAGAGGGAAAAAACCAATCCAACGAAATGCGATTATTGCTTTGGCCCATTTTAAAGATCAAAAAGCATTGCCCATTTTAAAAGAATTGTTAGTAAAGGATCCTCGTCCTGTAATAAGAGGAACGGCGGCTTGGGCGATAGGCGAAATCGGGAGCTTAGAAGAGAATGAGGCGCTTAACAGAGCGAAAAAGAAGGAAACAGATGAAAAAGTTCTAGTAGAAATCGAAAAAGGGCTAAATTTGATTGAAAATAAGCATTAATAGACGAGCGAATCTTATAGTAGTAATGTAAGATAAGGAAAAGATTGGACATTGGAGGGAAGGGATTATATGACAACGCAATTAACACACTATGTCGATGAAATGAATAGTCCCCTAGGTACTCTAACAATTGTTGCAACTGAAAAAGGCGTTTGTCACATTCATTTTGGAGAAATGACGAAGTGTATGGCTTCGTTAAAAGCTTGGTTGAAAAAACAAGGCCGAAAAGGGGAAGTGGTTCGTTGCAAAGAAACACTTAAACCCATTTGTGAACAATTGGAAGATTATTTTACCGGAAAACGAAATCATTTTGATGTACCGCTTGATTTATGTGGGACGGAGTTTCAGAAAAAAGTCTGGAATACATTAAAAGAAATTGAATATGGTCAAACAAAGTCTTATAAAGAAATTGCACAAGAAATTGGAGCTCCCAAAGCAGTAAGAGCTATTGGCGGAGCAAACAATCAAAACCCGATCCCGATTATTATTCCCTGTCACCGTGTAATTGGAAGCAATGGAAACATGGTCGGTTACGGGGGCGGACTAGATAAAAAAGAACTCTTGCTCAGTTTAGAAGGAGCAATCGAAAAAATATCGTAAGAGGATGACACGGTCATTCTTTTTTTTTGTCTTTTTAGTTGAATCATTTTTGTTTCATTTCATACAAGCTTCCTAGCATAAAGTTTATATAGAAAGGAGCATGTTGAGATGAATCAAAAAATGGTTAGTCAATTACATGAATTAATTGAGCAGAGAAATGGTCAATATGTGAACGATGTCCGAGAAGAAAGTTTGGTTGAAGATTTTATTAAAAAGAAAATAAATATGAATAAGGAAAGAGGAGCAGAGATTGTACGTTCTTTTGTAGAAGGCGATGTGATCCGAACGTCTCGAGTAGACGATCATTTGTATGTCGACTATCTTCAGCGTTGTGAATTTTTGATTCACTTAAAAGATCAATTGTATTTAGAAGAACTAGTGGAACAAAGAAGAGCGACATTTGTTCAAGATGAACTTCGAGAAGATCAAGTTATCGCAAGTCGAGAAGTGGAGCAAGAAGCAATAGAAACGACTGCTAACGTACGTTCTTTTCAACATGACCAAAGAACTAATCGCTCTTATAACAGAAGAGAAGCTGTACGCTATGCAGAAAGATGGTGGGATGACTTTAATCCACAATATCGCAAGTTTACCGATAATTGTACCAATTTCATCTCACAATGCCTACATGCTGGGGGAGCGACGATGAAGGGCTACCCGAATCGCTCAAATGGATGGTGGTTCAGGTCTAACAATTGGAGCTACAGCTGGTCTGTTGCTCACGCTCTCAGGTGGTATTTAAGTGGAGAAAACGGTGGATTACGAGGAGTAGAAAAAGAAAGTGCAATGGAGCTAGAGCCCGGAGACGTGATCTGTTATGACTTTAATGGAGATGGAAGGTGGCAGCATACAACCATTGTAGTAGATAAAGATGCCAACGGAGAACCTCTCGTAAACGCCCAAACCGCCAACAGCCGCATGCGTTACTGGAAATACGAAGACTCCACCGCCTGGACACCAAACATCAAATACAAATTCTTTCACATTACTATATAGATCTCTAGTCAAAAGGGTGACTTTCCCTTTTGACTAGAGATCGATGCGATGAGCGGAGCCGCCGTTATGTTTTAAGCATGTTGAGTGCACTTTTCAACATGCGCACGGCGAGTGAAGCCATCGCACTGGGGATGGGAGTATAAGGGGGGAGGGTGGTTTTCCTCTATTGCTAACAGCAGAAATGTAATAGTAACGCCTACATTAAGCGAATGAAGGACAAAAGTAGGTTCAATTCTCAACGAAAAGTCCTTCATCAAGCTAATGAAAGACAAACCGAAGTTCAATTCTCAACGAAAAGTCCTTCATCAAGCTAATGAAAGACAAACCGAAGTTCAATTCTCAACGAAAAGTCCTTCATCAAGCTAATGAAAGACAAACCGAAGTTCAATTAGCAACAAAAAGTCCTTCATCAAGCTGATGAAAGACAAACCGAAGTTCAATTCTCAACGAAAAGTCCTTCATCAAACAAATAAAGACAAATCCAAATAATGTCCTTATAAAGTGTCTATTAAACTAACGTACTTTCGTAAAAGAGCTGTCATATGGCAGCTCTTTTGCTTTTGCGCCAATAGCTTTGAAGTAAGGCTTCAGCGAAAAGGGACAAGGCTCTTTCTTTTTTTTATTCAATTTGAAAGGTTTGGGCTGATAGGCAAGCTACCAAAAACACCTTTAGGCAATAAGTTACTTGTATAAGCCGAAAGGGGTGAGAGAATGGGTAGGCGAATCAACCATACCGAACGTGACGTGGATGCGTTAGCAAGACTTATGCTGGCGGAGGCAATCGGCGAGGGAGCTGAAGGCATGGACTTGGTAGGAACCGTTGTGGCCAATCGGGTAGAGGCTGACTGTGAACCAGACTTCAGAAATCTGCGCAATATTAGACATGCGATCTATCAAACGATACCAGGAACGGGAATTCCTCACTTTGAGCCTGTTTTAAATGGAGCTTTGTATACACAACGTCCCAATGAAGAAGATCTTCAAAGGGCCAGGAATTTGTTACAAGGTCATAGGAATCCTCGGGCCAGAATGAATTTGTGGTTTTTTAATCCAAGTCCGGGGCAAGCATACCGCGATCCATGTACCCCCACGATGCCAAGATCCCCTATGACACAGTTTGATTTTGCGCACAAAAATCATTGTTTCTATGTCGCTGTACCGGGCTACTGCCCAGAGTTTTATAGATAAATAATAAGGAGATGATTTTCTCATGACTTGTGGAAACTCTAGAAATTATCCAATGAATAATAATTACCCAGGTTCTTATCCAGCTATGATGCAGGCCCCTGTCGCACAACAGCCAAGCGGCTTCCCGATGGGTATGCCTTCTGGACCCGCGTATAATGTGCCGGTGGTTCCAATGGGGACTGGGCAGCAGCTACCAACAGGTGCGGTAGAAGAATCGTTTATTGAAAATATTCTGCGCTTCAATAAAGGCAAGGTTGGTACATTCTACTTTACTTACCAAGGAAACACTAGTTGGAATGCAATGGTTTATCAAGGGCGCGTTGAAACAGCGGGCCGTGACCATATCATCATCAGCGATCCGGCCAGCGGCAAACGCTACCTGCTGCTGATGGCGAATCTTGACTGGGTAGAGTTTGGAGAACGAATTAATTATCCTCACACAGAAATTAGTCCAGCTATTCAGGCGTCCATGGAAGTATCGGAGTAATGAAGTAGAGCGCTAAAAGCCCGCTTGCTTGAAAAGGGATCTTTTCTTTTTCGTTCGCTTGTGAATGGGTTTTTAGCTCTACTAAAAAAGGAAAGAAGAGAGTTAGAAGACCGGATGAAACAGTTAATCAAGTCGTTCCTGTAAATAAAACAGGGACGTATTTTTTTGTCACGCAAAAAGGGAATAAATGTTAAAATGGGAACGGTGCTAATTAGACCATTTGGTTTTGATAATCATTAAAGTTCAAGAGTACCTTAACAAACGAAGGCATTTCCCAATAAGCGGATACGCTATTTTGCTAACATAATACTATTGAACTTTTTTTGTTGAAGAAGATAGTTTTAACCTTGAAGCTATAAGTTTTAAAAGGAGCAAGGATAACAGTGAATAAAAGCATGATAGCAATATTGGTCATTTTGATTATTTCTGTATGGGGAACGATCTTTTATCAGAATTCTTCAGTGGAAAGAGTGGCAGATAAGAGAGGTGCTATTGAGATATTGGAACAAATAAATATTGGTGAAAGTACCATTGTACTTTACGATTCAGGTGATTACATAAAAGGAGAAGAATTTGTATTAGGAGCGTTAGGGTGGGGAGTGAAAACAATTAGTCAAGCAACAAATGATCGTAATGATGAAACGGTATTTAGACCAGATAACTTGAGCCATATCAATAACGACGATATTGGATTTTACTATGGATATGTCAACTCGAATAAAGTTGATTATATTAGATTTAAAACGGGTGATCTCGACATCAAGTATAAAGTAAACTCTTATCATTGGTATATTCCAGATTTCTCTGATAAAAAAGATGGAAGTTTCAACGCAGAACAATTTAGTATTATCTTAAAAGATGGAACAGAAATTTACTATCCGTTTGAAGAATTACAATAAGGCAGTTAAAGATTAAGGAGAGAAAAAATGAAAAAAAATAGTAGACTTTTCTTCTATTTGTTAGTGATATTGCTTTTCTTGAATGGGTGTAACTCGCATGAAGCTACCCAAAATGAAGATCTTTTTCAATATAAAAATACGTATGTAGGAGATAACGGTGCTGTTGGAAATATTACGAGGGAGCTACCTAGTCCAGATGGCGAGCAATTAAATAGCTTGGAACTTAAAACAACTGAACAACCTTATGGAATTATTTTGAATTATATCCCAGCAGAGAAGCGTGAGGGTATAGAGAGAAATTATAAAGAACTTGCTTTATTTAATGCTACCTTAATCCTGTCGTTAGTTCATAATGCTGACTGGGTTGCATTTCATTTTGTTGAGCAAGAGTTTGTTGTAAAGAGAGAAGAGTTACAAAATTTTTACGGAATAGATATTAATCAATTTACGAACGAAGAGGAACTAACTATGTTCATTCAAGAATTTTTAGAAGATGATCATAAAGTTAACGAGTTTTATCAATAATGGCGGCAGATGCGGCGCAATGATAGTTGATGCATAGCAATCGCTCCGGAAATATACTTCGCTAAAGTTGTGTATCGTTAAAATTTTCAGTCAAACACTCTATCAATGTCCCGCCCTTAGTTTCTATGCAAAATTGTTCAATCAAAAGTGCGTGATTAAGAAGGAATGTGGATTTGCGATAGGTAACGATATTCGTTATTTGCACATCCTCCTCTTTTTGACATTTCTTCTTTAGAATGTAGATGGTATAATGAATTTTGTCGAAATGAAAAGTATTATTAAATGAAATAGAGGTGTGTGCACGTGGGGTTACATATCGTGCTTTATCAGCCAGAGATCCCAGCAAATACAGGTAACATTGCAAGAACATGTGCTGGTACGAATACGACTTTGCATTTAATTCGTCCTCTTGGTTTTTCAACGGATGACAAAATGCTGAAAAGAGCGGGATGTGATTACTGGCCAAGTGTTTCCATTAAGTATTATGACTCATTGGACGAGTTGTTTGAGGCATATCCTGAAGGGGCCTTTTACTTTATAGAAACAGTAGGAACCAAGAACTATAGTGACTTTGATTATTCCAATGAAAACATGGATCACTTTTTTGTATTTGGTCGTGAAACAACAGGGCTTCCGCAGGATGTCATCGAGAAACATGTGGAGAGTTGTTTTCGGATTCCGCAAACAGATAAGATTCGTTCGTTGAATTTGTCTAATACCGCGGCAATTGTCATCTATGAAGCGATTCGTCAGCAAGGATTTCTTGGGTTAAAGTAAAAAGGTCGAAATGAAAAATCGACCAGTCTCCATGGAGATTGGTCGATTTCGTAAGTAAATGAAAGCTTTATTAATTTTTGTGTGGATTGTCTTCATATCCTGCTGTAAAAATAGCAACGAAGAAAACAATACTAACACCAAGGATGAGTAATGTACCCATAGATATTCCTCCTTGTCACAAGCATATGTCCATTATAAAACAATTTGCTGAAGAAAGAAATGAAAGTTACGTGAAAGGATTGGGAAATCGAGTGATTTTTCTGAACGTATGTGGGATCCGGTAGCTTTCGATTCATCACGTAGTAGCACAAACTATTTTTTTTGCTAGTTATAGAAAAGGGGACGTTGACGTTGTCAAATCGTTATATCACAAGTCATTTTCCACTTATCTCGATTTTGCTGTTTAGTTTAGCCTTTGCGATTTATGTACAAGGTTTTATTTTAGGTCACCTAATCAATTTAGGGATTTACAGCGGAATGTTAGAGTTTATTTCAGAAAGTGGCATTAAACTAACGCTCTTATTTTTGCTTTTATTATTCTTTTTTATGGTTTTCTCTGCTTTAAAGTTAATCGCAGATACAACGATTGAGTTATCTATGCTCTTTTTCTCTAAAGATGAGGAGGGGCATGAGTTAAACAAAGTTCGAACGGGATCATGGATTTATTTGATTGCTAGTGTGATCGCGATTCTTCTGGCTCAATACATTATTGTCGTTGCTCTTTTGTTTCTTTTAGCGAGTTTATCTTATTTTATATTTCTTGTTTACAAAATTAGTGACACTCTTAGTTTGGCTGGACTGATTGGATTCGTATTATTTCAAGTTATTTTATGGAGTGCGTTCATTTTAGCTGTTGTATTTGCTTTATTACGTTTGTATAACAGCTTTATGGCGAGTTTGCCTTTATAGTCAGAGAAGAGGACCTATCTCATTGAGATAGGTCCTTTTCGTTTTACTCTTTATTTAATTCATAAGCTCTTTCCAAATTTGTAAGTGTGGACCTCTATCATTTAAATGAAGAATACTAGAACGTTGATCTTTTCCTACCCATACTCCCGTTGTATATTGATCGTTTAGACCGACAAACCATAAATCATGGTAGTCATTTGTCGTTCCCGTCTTTCCACCAGAATAAGGAGCAGAGATTTGAGCTCTTCTAGCTGTTCCACTCTCTATGACCTCGGATAACAGCTTACGCATTTTGTCATTTGTGTTTTGGCTCCACACATACGTTTCTTGTGTATCCCATGAATACAGGATGTTTCCGTTTGTATCTTTTACACTTCGTATTCCATATGAAGGGCGATAAGAACCATTCGTAGCAAAAGTGGTATAGGCATTTGTTAGCTCTAATGGAGTCATACCGTAAGTAAATCCTCCTAATGCAACAGATAAATTATAATCTCGATCGTCTAAATGAGAAAACGAAAACGGCTCAAGATAGCTAAATGCTGTGTTAATTCCCACTTGATCGAAAATACGAACAGCAGGCGTATTATATGAATGTTTCAATGCGGTCGCTAATGAAACCATTCCATACTCTGACCCACCATAATTCTTTGGACAATATTCTCTCCCGTTTCCTTCATTAAAACAAACATTGCTCGCATTAATGGTGCTTTGAACTGGAACATCATACTCTTCGATGTATGGTGCATAAACAAGCAATGGTTTGATTGCTGAACCGGGTTGTCTTGGGTTTTGATAGCCTCTATGGAAATCAAATTTGCTGTAATCTTTCCCGCCAGTGATTGCAACGATTTCGTTTTCTTGATGGTCAAGGACGACAGCGGATGCTTGTACATCTGATTCAGGTATTTGTCTATGAATGCTTTTTACCGCTAAGTTTTGTAAAAATGGATCTAAAGCTGTTTCGATGTGAATGCCTTGCTGTAACAAGTGTCGGACTCGCTCATCTAACGAGTTCTGAACCGTTTGTTTCGCCTCAGGTGTCGAAGCTTGAGCAAGCTTTTCATGGTAACCTTCACTTTTGGCAACTAGTTCAGTAAATTCATGATGGATATAGGTCACATAATCAGGATGCAAGTCTGTTTTCTTTTTCACATTTAAGACAATTTCCTCTTCAAGAGCTGCTTCATACTCTTCATTCGTTACATAAGAGGCTTCGAGCATTTTTTGTAAAACCCACTGTTGTCTTAGTTTCGTTTGTTCACTATTTCGTAGAGGATCATAATGACTAGGGTTATTAGGTACTGCGCTTAAGAAAGCCACTTCTGCCACTGTTAGACGCTCACTTGGCTTATTAAAATAAAAACGGCTAGCTGCTTCAATCCCATAAACACCATTACTAAAATAGATCGTGTTAATGTAGAGTTCAATAATTTCTTCTTTTGTGTAGTTTTTTTCTAATTCATGAGCATATAAAATTTCACTCATTTTTCTGTTGTATGTTTGCTCATGGGTAAGAAAAAGATTTCGGACAAGTTGTTGTGTGACGGTACTTCCGCCTTCTTCAATGCCAGACTGTCTAGCATTTGATAAAATCGCCCTTCCAATTCCAATCGCATCATAGCCTTTGTGCTCAAAAAAACGTTGGTCTTCTGTTGCTATAAAAGCATCAATGACTACATTCGGTATTTCATTGTATGGTAAGTAAATTCTATTTTCGTCACGGAAGACTTCGCTAATAACATCCCCGTTTCGATCATAGATCAAACTATTTTTAGATAAGGCAATTTCCTCGAGGTTTACATGTTCTTGTAACACGTCTGAGATCGATTTTACCTCTTTCACTTCAGCTGTCACTTCAACCATAAGAAAAATAAAAATAACAAAGGTGAGACCAATCAGTCCCCAACCAGTAATCGATTTTGTCATATTTTACACTCTCATTTCATTTTATTCACTTACTCATTGTACCATCAAAACTTCTTTTTGGGTGTTGGAAACAGAAGGGAGTAGGAGATCTTCTTCTAGGGGGAGAGCTCTGTTAGGGAAGGGGCAGAAGGCAGCGCGTGCTCGGGCGAATCGACGCAAGGGTTAAGCGGAGCGGACTGTGGTTCCTCTATTTTTAAAAAAAGGAGGATTTTGAGCTCTAAGTGGACTGAGAGGACCCTATTTAGCCTATTTTTGCTAAATAACCTCTCATTTTCAGCAAATAAGAGATCCTGTGTCCAATTACACCTCAAATACTACGATTCTTCCCAAATAAGGTCTCTGGTGTCCGCTTTGTACCTTTAAAAGGTAGAGAACAAGTATAAACATGACTAGCCGATTTTTCAGAAGGTATATCTTCTTTCTTTACTCGAAAAAATTATCTTACTAGGTTTTTATGATATATACAAAGTTAGCCGTACATAATAAAGCAATAAGGTTTACTTTAGTAAAATAAGGTATATTATATTTGTTGGATAGATTGTCTTTATAGACAGAAAAGTAGGTGAACAAAGTGGGAAAATATCAATTGGATGCAAAAAGTAAGGTAGCAGTGACAAAGTTTCATGAAAAACAGACGCCTGCCAAATTTGATAAAAAGCAACAACTTGAAAAAATACGTGCGGAGTATTTGAAAAAGAAGCAAAAACAAACAGATAAATAGTATGAATGAAAACATAGGAAGATTAAAATCTCCCTATGTTTTTTCTTATTCGAAGTTCTTTCTTCAGTTGATAATAGAGTCTTATGTTTTTAACGAAGCAGTTAATTAAATATTACTGAATAGTATGATTAATTGAACATACCTTTTATTGAGGAGGGGTGTCGGGTGAAGCTGTTAGTTGTTGCTTTGAAACTAAAGCGGTATGTTATTTTATTAACTTTGTTCTACATTTCTTTGGTGTTGTTTGTTAGCTTTGTAGGAGTTGGTTTATTTTATCCAGATAGACTTGATGGGAGTTATACTGGAGTGTCGCATAATTTTGTCCCTTTCTCTACCATTGGAACTTATCTCCTTAACATTCAGAGTTATAATTTTGGTACTTGGTTTTTTAATACATTTGGCATGGTGATGCTTTTTATCCCAATAGGAATAGTTATTTTACTTCTTTTCCCGAAATTAAAGAACGCCTTATCGTTAGTAGTTATATTGCTATTGAGCCTTACTATTGAAACTGTACAATATGTAACTAAATTAGGTGTGTTTGATGTGGATGATATTATATTAAATACATCAGGTGGCCTTTTAGGAATTTTGATTTTTAGTTTGCTTAAAAAGAGGAAAAGGTACTTCAACTAAAGGGAACGATTTTTTGCAGTCTTTGTTTGATTAGGCATGTGAAATCCCAATATATATAAACTAAAGGGAGTGTTGATTTAACAAGGTCAGCGCGATTCTTGTTGTGCTAAAGGGTGTAAGAATTGAAGGTCGATCTGGATCAGCAGCTCTTTTTCATATTAATTGAATTAAAGGCCAGATTCGTGTCGATGTGTTACCATACATTGTGAGAAATATTTTTCCATTCGAACACAAAAAAAAGGTATAAACAGCGAAGTGAAAAAACCATACTTATTCCTTTCATGTGGACATTAATGGGAGCTTTACTTAAACACCAATGGTTTGAAGTGTCTGAAAATGGTATAATTAGATAAAATATTCATGAAAGAGGTGATGAACATCATGAATAATGCTAAGGAACGATTACTAAAAATTATTGATGAAATTCCAGAGCAAGAAGTCGATAAAATATTAGACTTTGCTGAATATTTAAAGACAAAAAAAGAGAAAAGTTTATCAGAAGATCTAACAAAAGCGAGCGAAAGTAGCATTGATTTTTGGGATAATGATATAGATGATGAGGTTTGGAATGATGCATAAACAAGGTGACATTGTTTTATCCAGTACCATTTAGTGACTTGTCGAATAGAAAACAACGCCCTGTTCTCATTATTTCAAACGATGATTATAATCAGATGACTGATGATATTCTTGTTGTTGCTATTACATCACAATTAAAAAACCTTGATTATTCAGTTGTGATTAAACAAAAAGATTTAGACGAAGGTGCTCTTAAAGTTACTTCGGCAGTGAGAGCAGACAAAGTTTATACACTTTCAAAAGGAATTATAAGAAAAAGATTTGGCAAAGTAAACACAGAAGTATTAAATATTGTTCGAACTACAATAGAAAACTTAATTAACTAATAATTAAAATTTGTATAAATGGGCTGCGGTTAGCAGTCCTTTTTTGTTATCAGATGTTGCTAAAATGCAAACATTGCGAATGTCTTCACTTAAAGGGATCGGTAGCATTTCTGCAATAAAGAAGGAATGCTTCTTTATTAAAAACACAAAGGGAAATCAATGGTAAAATTAGGAAGATGTTGTTAAGCTAAAGGTAAGTAGATTTTAACAAATTTGGAGGTTTCTGAATGATGATAAAGGGGTTATATGAAGCGCATTTACCAGTGAGTGACTTAAAACGTTCGATAGAGTTCTACACTGGTCTTGGGCTTGAACTTGACCATATCGTTGAACATAGATTGGCATTTTTGTGGATTGTAAAAAATGAAAGTTGGTTGGGCTTATGGGAAACGGACAAGGTAGAACTTGAGTATCACCCTTCAATAAGACATATAGCTTTTCAAGTTTCGTTAGAAGGATTAAAAAATTCTGTTAATTGGCTCACCACTAAAGGTTATAAACCTAGAGAGGCTTTTGGATTTGAACCAACTGAACCTTTTGTAATGCCCCACAAGGATTATGCACACGCTAAAATTCATTTTAATGATCCTGATGGAAATAGTTTAGAATTCATCTGTAAAATAGATAATCATAAAGGACTCACAGAACGAATGTATTTAAGTAAGTGGGAGGAATTAAATCAATAAAAATCATAAAAAGGTTACTTGAAGAAAAGGCATTATTTTATTAACTAAATGGATAAGGTGGTCTTTTGATATGAACGGTAAAAATAAAGAAAAAATCTATTATGAACGAGGCACAGACGATCTAAAAAAGAAGAACATCCACGCACACAATCTTATTCAAGCATTTAATAATGCAAATGTTGAGGATGATTTGAAAAAAGAAGAGATTATCAAGAAATTGTTTGGTAGTGTGGGTGACAATCCTAGTATTGAACATAACTTTCATTGTGACTTAGGATATAACATTCATGTAGGGAACAGCTTTTATGCTGGTTATAATTGTACTATTTTAGATATGGCTGAAGTTAGAATTGGTGACAACTGTATGATAGGTCCGAATGTTGGAATTTATACTGCTGGTCATTCAATAGAACCTAAAGGTAGAAATAAAAGTGGATATGCCATACCAATAATCATTGGTAACGATGTGTGGATTGGTGGAAGTTGTGTAATTTTGGCGGGTGTTACGATTGGTGATAATTCAGTCGTTGCCGCTGGTTCTGTTGTTACGAAAGATGTTCCTTCTAATGTGATAGTAGCTGGAAATCCAGCAAAGATATTGAAAAATATTTAAATGTCTTTTTAATTAATGGGGGCGTATCGAGTAAATAAGTGGAGACGCTTTTACACTGCGGGCAAGATTGCTAAATAAGATCTCATACAGAAGGGGATTTTTAAAATGGACAAAGAGAAAGAAACTCCCGAAATAAGAAGAGAAAAGATGAGGCAAGAAGAATTAAAAAATCCATCTAGCAGTATCCACGGTAGTAATCTTGCAGACTTAGTTGGGGGATTAAGTTGGAAAGGTACTGGAATACTTATTCTCGTACTAATTATTGGTGGTGGTTATTTGTTATTAAAATTTAGTTCACCATTGGAGTTTCGTACCATTGCTTCAGATGAAGATTATCAATCAGTTATTATTGGTATTGGTAACGTTGGTTTTCGTGACGTGGTAATTTTAGATGTTTCGGTAAATAATAAGGAAAAGCCTTTAGAAACTAGATTACAAGTTAGTACTGTGTCACAAGGATTTATTATAACCGATGATTACAACGGAGAAGAAGCGAGAGAATATAATTTTACTAATATAGGTGAGGTACCTATAAAAGCAGGCACTTCATCAGAAGATGGAGCTGCTTCAATAGAGGATGAAATATATGCGGTAAGTGTCATTCATCATGAAGAAATCAACAATGTTCATATAGAATATAGTCATTTTGGAATGACCTATAATGAGACTGTGTATGTAAGTGATGGTGTAAAAGAAAAAAATAACACAGCAGTCAAAGATGACGATGTAGTAGCTGTTGTAAAAGGTAAAGAAATTACATTAAAAGATATACGTTCTTTATACTTTGTAGATGACCAAGATATTTCTATAATGGTTGAGAAGTTTGTGCAAGAAGAAATGATGGTATTAGAAGCAAAAAGTACAGGAATTGATGTGTCGGAAGAGCTTAACAGTATGGAATTGTTATTTCCGCTCGGTAACTCAGGAAATGAGGATTTCTTTGAAGTCCAAGCAGATTATTTAGGAATTACTGTTGAAGAATATTATGAAGAATACTTTAAGGAACGTATCGAGCGTGATGCTTATGTGAACCTGTTAATTAACGAAAGACTAGACTTATCAAATTATGGAGTTGATGAGTTAGAGGTAATAGATAAAGAAATTAACAATTTTATTTCTACTCTTTGGGATGAATACGAACAACATATAGAAATCCTATTATAGAAATACTTATTAAGCTAACGGATAGGTGTGACAAGTTCTGTAATAAGCGTCTCTAACGTGAAATACAGGGGATTCACTAGATGAATCCTAACTTTACAAGGGAGAATAGGAATGATGGAACCACGTCTCCAGAAACTATTCCATCAATACTCCTGCGTGCGTTATAACTAACAGGTTATAGGGTTCGAAGCACAGGTAGATTCGGTTGAATGAAGGCTAAAGCCATCTTGACAGAAGGGTATGCTGACAGATAGACCGCATGGCTGAAAAACTAGATATGGTGAGAATCGTTCTAATAGCGAAAAGAACTGACGAACTTCCGAAGGTACGGGTCTAAAGTTAGAACATAGAGGAAACCTATGGCTCTTCTTACGAAGAGGTGAGTGATGTAGAGTAAAAATCTCTCCTATGAAATACATTATACTGAACAATGGCGGTATCACGCTCACAGGCTCAGAGGAAGCACCTACCTCTAGAATGGATAGCTACCTTGTAAGGTACTTGGGAAGCAAGAAACATCGCAAACATGGACTGCTTATCCTAGATGGTTGCTATAAGGCGAAGCCGAAATGCATTTATTCTTGTGAAGGTAGGGGCATGACTGAGGAAACTTCTGTAATGGAAGTGGAGGAACAGCCCCAAGTCTAGTAATATAGAATGATTATTTTCCTAACGTGAATTGCACCGGTCGGGTAAGAATGTGGGAACATCATCTAAGAGAGGATGATGCCACAGTGCAAACGCTAAGATATTGGGATTACTACGATATGACAGATACGTTTTCTGAACTCTATGATAAATCGTCTAGAAAGGAATCATTTTCTCATTTATACGACATTATTATTTCTAGGAAAAACATTCTGCTTGCATACCGAACAATCAAGTCAAATCAAGGGTCAAAGACACCGGGAACAGACAAGAAAACGATTGATGACTTAAAGAAGCTATCAGAAAATGAAGTCGTCAATGAAATTCAAAACAAGTTAAAGAATTATCGCCCTAAAAAAGTAAGAAGGAAATTAATTGAGAAAGAAAATGGTAAGTGGAGACCGCTAGGTATCCCATGTATTATAGATAGAATTATTCAACAATGCTTTAGACAAGTGCTTGAACCAATCATGGAAGCAAGGTTCTACAAACATAGTTATGGTTTTAGACCGTTAAGGTCTACACACCATGCTATGGCAAGAGTACAATTCCTTATTAATCAAGCTCAGCTCCATTATGTGGTGGACATTGATATTAAAGGATTTTTCGATAATATTAATCACAACCTACTAATGAAACAGCTTTGGAATCTAGGAATCAATGACCGACAGGTTTTAGCCTGTATTTCGAAAATGCTAAAAGCTGAAATTGATGGTGAAGGAGTTCCCACAAAAGGCGCACCACAAGGTGGTTTGTTATCCCCATTACTATCAAATGTAGTGCTTAACGACTTAGACCATTGGGTAGCTGAACAGTGGGAGTTCTTCCCTCTTCACAAAGATTATAAGTCCCGTGAAGGTGAACTGTATGCTAAGAAGCGAACGACTTTAAAAGAGGGCTACCTCGTCCGCTATGCGGACGATTTTAAGGTCTTATGCCGTGATTGGAAAACGGCACAGAAATGGTATCATGCCATAAAATTATATTTGAAGCAGCGATTGAAACTAGATATATCGCCAGAAAAATCTCAAGTTATCAACCTAAGAAAAACAGAGTCAGAATTTCTTGGGTTCACTATCCGTGCGAATAAAAAAGGGAACAAGAGAGTAGCGCACACAGGCTTAAAAGAAAACAAAAAGCGTAAAATCAAAGAAACATTAAAAAAATACGTTCGAAAATTAAATGCCTCGCCAACTACTCGAAACGCTTTATTGTTTAACAGTTTTGTCTTAGGCATCCACAACTATTTTAATCGTGCCACCCACGTCTACAATGAGTTCTCACGACTTGCCTACGATGTGCGTCCATTTATATATAACCGCCTTAAATCTGTCGGTAAGTTTGGACATCCTACAAACGCTCCGCCAACCTATAAGAAGTTTTACAGTTTAGGAGCCAAGACATTCAAAATAGCCAGTGTCTACCTCTTCCCGTTAGCCGATGTAAAAACGAAAAATGCTATGAATTTCAGTCAGAGCTTAACACCTTTCACATCAGAAGGAAGAGCGAGAATACACAAGCAATTACGCTTAGATATTCAAAGAGAAATTGCGTTATTGTTGGAATCGAATATTCAAACACGAAGTGTTGAGTATATGGATAATCGTATTAGCCGATATAGTATGAAAATGGGGAAATGTGAAATCACAGGCGTATTTCTACAAGCTCGTGACGTTCACTGTCACCATTACATCCCCATACATCTAGGTGGAGATGACACGTTTAAAAACCTTAGAATTCTGCACAAAGACATACATATGGCAATACACCAAACAGATGAAAGGGCAATACATTCACGATTAAAATGCTTTAATATTACAAAGTCAATGCTAAAGAAGTTGAACACATATCGTGAAAAGTGCGGTTTAAATACAATCATGTGATTTCAATCTATTTAAGTAACAAGGAACTTATAATCTAGTACATATTATTAGATGGCACGCGGAATGATGGGAAACTATCACGTTCCGTGTTGGGCAGGGGAAAAGTTGGAGATAACTTCAAACGCTTACCTATTGCTACCGAATGCTGAACAGGGTATTCTCCTTTCTTTTTGAAGGAAATTGGTATGTTTCTTCAACAACGATATTGCAAGTATAATAAAGGTTTGAAATGATTTTTCTTAAAATTTAAATTAGTTAAGTTTTATAAAAAGAATAAAGGGAGAGAGAAAATTATGTTTCACTTTAAACTTAATGATGATTCCGAATTACGCTTGTTAGAACCGAGGCATGCGGAAAATCTATTTCTCTTAACGAATAAATCAAGGCATTTTCTTAGGGAATGGTTGCCTTGGGTTGATTTTACAAAAGATGTAAGCCATTCAAAAGATTTTATTGTAAGTACATTAAAGCAATTTGGTGATAATAATGGCTTTCAAGCTGGTATTTGGTACAAAGGGGAATTAGCAGGGGTTATTGGCTTACATGGTATAAACTGGGCTAATAAATCTACTTCAATAGGTTATTGGCTAGGTGAAGAATTTCAAGGTAAAGGTTTAATGACCAGTGCTTGTAAATCTGTTATAGATTATTGTTTTAACGAATTGAACTTAAAGAGAGTTGAAATCCGTGCTGCGACTGAAAATCAAAAAAGCCAAGCTATCCCTGAAAGACTAGGCTTTCAAAAAGAAGGTTGTATAAGGAGTTCTGAATTTTTATATGATAGATTCGTTGACCATTATGTATATGGGTTAATAAAAGAAGATTATAATCGAATTACTTAACTAACGGGGCGATAGCATAAATAAGTTCGTATTATAAAAGCTCCATAAACATAAAGGAATTTCATAAAGAGGAGAGAGAAAAAAATGAAATTCACAAAAATTGAGTTATTTACAAATAAATTAAAGGAAATGAAAGGATTTTACAAAGATGTATTAGAGCTTCATATTATTAGTGAGAATACAAACGATTTCTCTGTTAAAATAGGTTCCACATCTCTTATTTTTAAACAATCACAGACAGATTCAGAGCCATTTTATCATTTTGCGATAAACATCCCAGAAAATAAAATGGAAGAAGCAAAGTCTTGGATACAATCAAAATTAGATTTAAATATAGAAAAAGAATCGGATGAAGTCTTCTTTAAAAGCTGGAATGCGCATGCCATTTATTTTGAAGACCCGTCAGGAAACATATTGGAATTTATTGCTCGCCACAATCTGAAAAATGCAGTTGAACATCGTTTTTCTTCAGATGATTTCATCAATATTAGTGAAATAGGAATAGTAGTAGATGAAGTAATCCCATTCGTTAGAAAGTTAAATGAATTAGGGATCCCTAACTGGAGAGATGATAGTGAAGGATTAACACCAGTTGGAGATGAAAATGGTTTATTTATTACAGTAAAAGATGGTCGTAGGTGGTTCTTCTCAAAGAAAGATGCGGAATTTTATCCTTTTGAAGTGACTATTGAGGAGATAGGTGCATGTTCATTTAACAAGCAAGGGAATAAAGTTTCAATAAATTAAAACAGTCATGACATTTGTTCAACTAAAGAAGAGCGATTGTTAAATGTATTATAGTTTTAATAGAAGAGAGGATATGACATTTAACGGTGGGTATTATGGACATAAAATTAAACTGATTCATTCTAGAATAAGCAAATAAAAAAACATGAAAACCGTCTAGTTCATTATGAGCTAGGCATTTTTATTTTTAAACAACAAAAAAACACCAACACCGCAAGTGCGGTGCTTTTTGTTGTTCATTTTCTTTGAAATTGCATTAGATCTTCAAAAAAGAAGACCGCTTTTTTGAAGACAGAGGTGGCAATGGCTCTGCACGGCGTACGCCTTTTAAGAAGGGCACTTAAAAGGCTAAAACCATAACGCCGGCTCCGCACATTGCATTAGATCTTCAAAAAAGAAGACCGCTTTTTTGAAGACAGAGGTGGCAATGGCTTTGCACGGCGTACGCCTTTTAAGAAGGGCACTTAAAAGGCTAAAACCATAACGCCGGCTCCGCACATTGCATTAGATCTTCAAAAAAGAAGACCGCTTTTTTGAAGATCTAATGCATGTTCGTTTTGGTTTTCGCATATGGTTTATTAATCGCGCTCTTGAACACGAGGATGGAGGTACGATACATGAGTATATTAAAAAAGGTTGAACAGTTCAGAGAAGAAGAGGAACGTTTAAGATGGGAAGGAACATTTGCTGACTATTTGGAGTTATTGAAGGAAAAGCCGTGGATTGCACAAACCGCTCACTCCCGTGTTTATAATATGATTAAAGATGCTGGTGTGGAAGAAGTGAACGGGAAAAAGGAGTATTCCTTTTTTAAGGATCAACTTTATGGAGTAGAAGAGTCGCTAGAAAAATTGGTTGAAGAATATTTTCACTCTGCTGCTAAACGACTTGATGTTAGGAAAAGAATCCTTCTTTTAATGGGTCCCGTTAGTGGAGGGAAATCTACATTAGTTACCATGTTAAAACGTGGTTTAGAGCAATATTCAAAGACAGACAAGGGCGCGGTGTTTGCGATTAAAGGTTGTCCAATGCATGAAGATCCACTTCATTTAATCCCTACTCATTTAAGAAAAGACTTCCAAGAGGAATATGGCATTAAAATAGAAGGAAATCTTTCTCCGTTAAATATGATGCGTGTAGAAGAGGAATATGGTGGCCGGATCGAGGATGTCATAGTTGAGCGAATTTTCTTCTCTGAAGATAAACGTACGGGTATTGGTACATTCAGTCCGTCCGATCCGAAGTCTCAAGATATTGCCGATCTAACAGGTAGTATTGACTTTTCAACGATCGCTGAATACGGCTCTGAATCTGATCCGAGGGCGTATCGTTTTGATGGTGAGCTGAATAAAGCGAACCGAGGAATGATGGAGTTTCAAGAGATGTTAAAATGTGATGAGAAATTTTTATGGCATTTGCTTTCCTTAACTCAAGAAGGAAACTTTAAAGCGGGTCGATTTGCTTTGATTAGTGCGGATGAACTCATTGTGGCTCATACAAATGAATCCGAGTACAAATCGTTCATCTCTAACAAAAAGAACGAAGCATTACATTCTCGTATCATTGTTATGAAAGTTCCATATAACTTAAAAGTTAGTGAAGAAGAAAGAATTTATAAGAAAATGATTCAAGATAGTGACTTAGCGCATGTGCATATAGCTCCACATGCTTTAAAAGTAGCTGCAATTTTCACAATATTAACAAGATTAAAAGAACCAACTAAACAAGGCGTTGACTTGTTGAAGAAAATGCGTTTGTATGACGGGGAAAGTGTGGAAGGCTTTAATTCTCAAGATTTAGAAGAACTTAAACAGGAAGATCCAGATGAGGGCATGAGCGGGATTGACCCTCGTTATGTGATTAACCGTATTTCATCAGCCATTATTCGTAAGCAGTTAACATCCATTAATGCACTAGACGTTTTACGTTCGATTAAAGAAGGGTTGAGTGAACACGCTTCTATTTCAAAAGAAGACCGTGAACGTTACATGGACTTTATTGCAATAGCTAGAAAAGAATATGATGCCATTGCAAAGAAAGAAGTTCAGAAGGCATTTGTTTATTCGTATGATGAGTCGGCTAAAACATTAATGGATAACTACCTGGATAATGTTGAGGCGTATTGCAATAAAAATAAACTTCGCGACCCTCTTACTGGTGAAGAGATGACACCAGATGAAAAGCTAATGCGTTCAATTGAAGAGCAAATTGGAATTTCAGAAAATGCGAAAAAAGCATTTAGAGAAGAGATTTTAATTCGTATTTCTGCCTACGCTCGTAAAGGGAAGAAATTCGATTACAACTCTCATGAACGTTTGCGTGAAGCGATCCAAAAGAAATTATTTGCTGATCTAAAAGACATTGTGAAAATCACGACGTCGACGAAAACACCTGATGAGTCTCAACTTAAAAAGGTAAATGAGGTTATTGCTAGATTAATTGATGAACATGGGTATAATTCTGTTTCAGCAAATGAACTGCTTCGCTACGTAGGAAGTTTGTTAAACAGATAATGTAGGATGAAAGAAGTCTTCAATCGTGAAGGCTTCTTTTCTTTATATTCATCTAGCACACTTACTCTTGTAGCGATGGCAAAACTTTGGTAAATTTAAGAAAAGAGCTAGCGGAGGAAAAGCTGTGGAAACTAGAAGCAATGAGTGGCTGGAATGGGGAAAGGCGTTTTTTATCGCAATTGTATTTGCTATCATCATTCGCACGTTTGTGTTTACGAGTTATGAAGTCCAAGGAGAGTCCATGTCTCCAAGTGTTTATGATGGCGAACGTTTTATTGTTAACAAGCTTGGTTATGGCTTTACGGAACCAAACCGATTTGATTTAATTGTTTTTCATGCAAATGAAGATGAAGATTATATAAAACGCATTATAGGACTGCCAGGAGATGTGGTCTCTTACCGTGAGGATGTTCTTTATATTAATGACGTTGCTGTTCAAGAGCCCTTTTTAGAACAACGGCTTGCAGAGCACAAATGGGGCTCCTATACAAATGACTTCGTCGTTCCCGAAGTAGTACCTGAAGGTCATGTTTTTGTATTAGGGGATAACCGTCCCAATAGCCTAGACAGCCGTCGTCTAGGGTTTATTGAAATTGAGCAAATTGTTGGCAAAGTGGATGTACGTTTTTGGCCTATTACAGAAGCTGGTATATTGCGGTAAATATCACGAGTTTGGCTTTGAGTTAGGTTAGAAAAATGAAAAAAGCAGACTAATTTAGTTGAAGATATAATTAAAATTCAATATACAAGACATGGTCCAGTTCATATACTGGTCCTATTTTTTTTATACAAAAAGGTTACTTTAGCATACTTTGTTGTTTTTATGGGGTACGTTTTTCACCTTTTTTAGTGGCCTTCCTTTTCATCCGCAGGAGATGATTGAATTCGGCTCATTATGTAAAAATGAAACTTCATCTAAACAAGTAGGAACACATTCCTAATCGTAGCAATTAATATAATCGTTAGCGTAGAAAAATAAGAATGTTTGGTGATATACGATCGTTCAAATATTTAGGAGAATAAAAGTACAGAAGATATATAAAAGGAAGTGAGCCAATGATTGAGTTTTTTACAGATGAAAAAGATGTAGAAATTGAATTAACGAGACATTACATGATCGAGGTAGGTCTA
Organism: Alkalihalobacillus sp. MEB130; assembly: GCF_032335535.1. NCBI lineage: Bacteria > Bacillati > Bacillota > Bacilli > Caryophanales > Bacillaceae > Alkalihalobacillus > Alkalihalobacillus sp. MEB130. Next base: position 29,288 of record NZ_JAOANA010000023.1, on the reverse strand, counting down.
GAATATGGCCTAACACACCCATACACGATTGAAATTAGTAAAAAGTTAGATGAATTATTAAATAATTTTTCTTGGATTAAATAAGAGTAGTGGCATTACTTAATAGAGGAGGATTATAGTGGAAGTTTTATCAAAAACGACGTTACTACAATGGATGATTCTTCATTCATTGTCTAGAGAAGAATTAGATAGTGAAACGATAACGAGTCGAATAGCTGAAGAATTTAGTTTATATACAGGTACGGCTACGTTGAGAACAAAAGTAAATAACTTATTAATTTCCTTAGTAGCGAAACACTTTGCATCAAAGTTTGTTTATGGTCGTCTACAACTTTATAAAATCACTTCTAAAGGCAAGCAGGCTCTAACCTTACCTATAGCAAAATGGAAGGAGGCCATTCATACACAACTTACTTGTTTAGAAAAAATGTTAGAAGCTTGTTATAAGCAAAAAACGCTACATGGATTCCTTCAACCACCTTATGATCAAACAAAGTTATTAACTCAAAGTATGCATCCTAAATCAGTATTCTCCTACTTATCGCTCGTTGAGTTGGATCAACTAAGTCAAGAATCTGATTCAGCTAAACACTATATTTCTATTGTACAACTACAGAGGGTCATACAAAAACGGTATGGTTGGTCTTGTTCAAGTACTACATTTATCACTTATATAACTAGACTCGTTGAAAAAGGATATCTACATCTAAGTTTCGGATCAGAACAGAACGGTAATAAAGTCAGGATGGTTTCAATAAGAGAGGATGGAAGAAGAGCAATTGAAATCTACTCAGTTAAAGCTCATGGACAAATTATTGAAACTAAATGTATGTTAAAGGAGATTCAGAATATTTTTGCTTAGAAAGAAAAAAGCAGGTTAGTAGTACTTAAACATAAGAAGGATCTCCCTATACTTTTTGGAATGGTGGTGAAGCAAGATGGTGCATAGTAGAAGAGAGGAACAAGATTTACCAAAAGAATGGGTACCATTAGTTAAAGAAGCAATCCAATCTAAAGTATCTACAGATGATTTCAAGAAATTTTTACAAAATTACGCTAAAAACAATTCAAATAAGTAAAGTGGATTAGCTTACAGACTTAAACGTCATGGGGGCTTGGCTCTCCCTATTAAGGAGAAAATAATAAAAAAGAAGGCAGCAGCCCCGCGTATTGCTAAGGAGCACTGAAAAGGTAAACATCAACCTTTTTCAGTGCTCTTTTTGCTTAGGTAAATGTCTATTTTTTGCTTGTCCAATATGATAAAAAGAAGATTTGTCAGAATTTATTAGCAACTCTCTCCCCTGTCTGCATAGGATAAAGTAAGCCATTTTATTACAGGCCCCATAATCTAATGCGACTCGAGACCATAATATGCACAAACAGAGAAAAGTGTGAAAAGTAAAATGAATTGGCTTTTTTCATGCCTATGTAGACTAACTGATAAGAATACAAAGGGAGGGGAACACATGACGAAAAACAATCAACGTCAATTTGTCGTGTCACAAGAAAACTGGTCGCTTCATCGAAAAGGGTACCAGGACCAAAGACGCCATCAAGAAAAAGTACAAGAAGCCATTAAAAAGAATTTACCTGATCTTGTTAGTGAAGAAAACATTGTCATGTCAAACGGTCGAGATGTGATTCGTATTCCGATCCGTTCTCTCGATGAATACAAGATTCGTTATAATTATGATAAAAATAAACATGTCGGCCAAGGTGATGGAGATAGTAAAGTTGGCGATGTCGTAGCAAAAGATCCAAATGCTCAGAAACAACAAGGACCCGGTAAAGGAAAAGGGCCTGGTGATCAAGCGGGAGAAGATTATTCGGAAGCGGAAGTTTCGATTATGGAATTGCAAGAGATGCTTTTTTCGGAGTTAGAGTTGCCTAATTTACAAAAGAAAGAAGAAGATGAAATTGTTATTGAAGATATTGACTTCAACGACATTCGCAAAAAAGGGCTAATGGGTAACATTGATAAACGGAGAACTATTCTTTCGGCAATCAAAAGAAATGCCCTTGAAGGTAGACCTGGTCTAAACCCTATTTATAATGATGATCTTCGCTTTAAAACATGGAATGAAGTGACAAAGCCTGAATCAAAGGCAGTCGTCATTGCGATGATGGATACGAGTGGAAGTATGGGACGCTGGGAAAAATATATGGCACGAAGCTTTTTCTTTTGGATGACTCGTTTTTTGAGAACCAAATATGAGACAGTGGATATTGAATTCATTGCTCATCATACGGAAGCGAAAATTGTTTCAGAAGAAGATTTCTTTTCAAAAGGAGAAAGTGGAGGGACGATTTGTTCATCTGCTTATCGAAAAGCATTAGAAGTCATTGATAGCAAATACGATCCAAAGAGGTACAATATTTATCCATTCCATTTTTCAGATGGAGACAATCTTACTTCAGACAATGCACGCTGCTTGAAATTAGTTGAAAAGTTAATGGATGTCTCAAGTATGTTTGGGTATGGTGAAGTAAATCAATATAGTCGTCACTCAACACTCATGAGCGCATACAAAAACATTGATGATATTCGCTTCCGTCATCACATTTTAAAAGAAAAAGGGGATGTCTATCATGCAATGAAGACATTCTTTAAAAAAGAAGAAGAGGAAGCTATGGCGTAATTCATAACAAATGGAACCCGCTAGAGAAAGAATCCGAATGATTCTTTCTCTAGCGGGTTATTTTGTTTGATTGAGCGTTTTTAGAATATGCCTGAATGAAGCTTTTTCCTCTGCCTTCCACTTAGCTGTTAATAATCTCAGCCTAACAATAATTTCTGTAAGATTAGATCACAATTTATGACCACAAAAATCAAATTGGTGGCAGAATGAAAGAAGAAAAGAGATAGTGGTAAGTTAGCCATAGTGTAGGACCCGTTTCAGTAACATGTAACAAAGTGTTGTATGTTTCCTTGTTCTTAGGTGTTAGTACGGACGCAATAGTTTGAATAATATCTATATTCTGTCTTTGTGTGGAGGGTTGTTTTAGTTAGAGCACTTTTTACGTCTTATAAAACTGGAAAGGGGTTGTTCTGTATGAGTAACAAGAGCCAATTTTTAAAGTCACCCGATCTTCTTCCTATTACGCAAAGTGGAAAAAAGGTGAACTCATTAGGTTTTGCATTTATTTGGGTGGGGATGGCTGTTGTGTTGGCAGCCTTTGCTATCGGTGGTTCAGGAGTGGCCAGTCTGTCATTAGGGTGGGTTGTTCTAGCAACCGTAATTGGATGTGTAGTGTTAGGGTTGCTCATGACACTAACGGGGGATATAGGCGTGGAGCATGGACTATCTTTTCCTGTTTATATGAGAGCCCCATTTGGAACAGTTGGAACGCATATTCCTTCTGTTGTCCGTGGGATCGTAGCGTCTTGTTGGTTTGGGGTTAACACCTTTTTTGGAGCAACAGCAATGAACGCTATTTTAGCAACACTAACGAGCTTTGATAATTGGTTTGTCTGTTTTCTCATTTTTGCCGGCTTGCAAGTGCTAAATACGGCTTTAGGAATCAAAGCAGTTGAACGTTTTGCCGATTTAGCTGCACCGATCATTATCATTATCTCAGGATGGATGTATATGACTCTTTCTGATCAAGCATTGCAAAATGGACGCGAAGTTTGGTCTTGGGTAGAAAATCCTGTAACAGGGGGAGCCGCTTTTACAGCTTTTATGGTTGTAATTATGGCTAACATGGGGTTTTGGGGGACACTTGCTTCTGATATGCCGTCGATATCAAGATTTGTAAAAGCACCGAAATTCGAGAGAAATTGGTTTAAACGCAACAAAGCACAAGTAGCTGGCAATTTAATTGCTTATCCTATTGTTCAAACGTTTATGGTCATCATTGGAGCTGTTTCCTATATTGCTGTTTCTAATTATGATCCTGTTGTCGCTTTGCAACAATCGGCAAGTGGCGTCGTTCTTGGAATTCTTCTATTAATGATTGTGTTAGCCCAATGGTCAACTAATATTTCCGCAAATTTAATTCCTGCCGCTGTTGTATTTTCCAATATAGGCGGGCCGAAAGTTCCGTTTTATATCGGAGTCATTGCAGCCGGTGTGATTGGGATTGCAGTTCAACCTTGGAGTTTATTTGGAATTATCATTGATATGTTGTTAATTATTGGAGCCATTCTATCGGCTGTTGTTGGAATTTTAATAGCGGATTATTACTTACTGCGAAAACGTAGAGTAAATGTACCAGATCTGTATGAAAGTGAAGGACAATATAAATATGCAAATGGAATAAACTGGGCTGGTTTCTTGTCATGGATTATTGGTGGGGGGATCGCCTTATTCTTCCCTACGTATTCGTTTTTAGTTGGTTTCTTCCTAGGAGGAGTAAGCTACTATATATTAGCGAAATATTGGTGGTTTCCAAAATATGAACAAGCTGAAATCGTAGATCCAAGTGATGAGAAGTACTTAGGTATTACGGTAGGAAAAGATTGGGAAATTGAAGTAGAAACAAAGGCAGAAGAAGAAATTGCAGCTGCTGTGGCAAAATAAATTAGACGAAGACCTCAAACAGGAAAACTGTTCGAGGTCTTTCTTATTATGCAATAAGGAAGGATAGGGTAATTTAGCCTAAGAGACTAGTGGGAAATAATGATATAATAAAGTGAAACATGTCTTTAGGAGGAGGTGACTAATAAAGTGCAAATTCAGAAAAGTGAAAGAAATACGATCATCTTGGGGGCTATAGGGCTTTGTGTGTTTCTAGTGATTTTCTTTCAAGCAGTCCAAACCAATATGTATCAATTTTCGAATCACTTGTTTTTCCATACTTTATTAGAGTTAGCTAGTATTGCTATTTCATTGTCTATTTTTATTTATGGGTGGTTAACTTATCCTATTTCAAGGTCAAGGCTATTGTTGAGCGTATCTTTAACGTTTTTAGCCGTAGCTATTTTTGATATTATTCATACGTTTTCTTATCCAGGAATGCCTTTTTCTATTTCTGAACATTCTCAAACAACAGCGTGGTTTTGGATTATTGCGCGTCTAACCGAAGCTCTCATCTTATTAACGGTTTTAAGCGTCTGGAATATTGATTCGAAAGTGAAACATAAGTTGGAAACGCTTCTATGGTTTGGTGGATTTAGTGTTGTAACGATTGTATTGTCTCTATCTTTTCTAAGCTTTCCGGAGCAACTTCCTATTTTATTAGTAGAAACGGGACCAACTAGTCTGAAAAATGGACTAGAATACGTTATTGCCATTATTCATGTGATTGTGATTTATTTTTTATGGTCTAAATATAAAAGAAACAAAAATCAATTTTATCTTAATCTTATAAGAGCCTGTTATTTTTTAATTTTATGTGGACTAACCATTACGTTATTTGCCACGATTTATGATGTTACCGTGATTGTGGGACATATTTTCAAAGTGATCGGCTACTTTTTTATTATGAAAGCATTTTATTATTCAACTATACAAGTTCCTCTTCTCGATAAAAAACAAACCGAAGATAAACTTCTAGATGTGGAAAGTGAACTGGAGCTTCTATTTAAAAATACCGAGGATGCCATTTTTATTTATGAATTGAATACGAAAAAAATCATTCGAAGAAATCCTGCTTTTACCAAAATGTTTGGGGATGGTAGTGAAAAAGTGGATACAGTGGATTCTTTAATTCCATTACAAAAGAAAGAAGAATTCGAACAGTTGATTACAAAATTAAAGCAAGGTCAATCGATTGTTGATTTTAAAACGGTTCGCCAGCGTCAAGATCATAGTCTACTAGATGTGAGTATGACGGTTTCTCCTATGAAAAGTAATAATAATGAAGTTCTCTGTGCCGCTATTATTCGTGACGTTTCTAAACAAATAGAGGCAGAGCAGGAACTGAAACGAACGAAAAGAGAATTTCAGGAGATTATCGAACAATACCAAGGAGTTATTTTTAAATTCAAGAAAGAAAAAGGGAGATTCGTTTATACATTATTGAATGGGAAAATTATTCATGAGAAAGGAAAACTTCCTGAACTGTTGATCGGACTGCCAGTGGAGGAAATGTACGATACAAAACAAGAAAGCTTGTTGGATATGTATAATGAGAGGGCTTGGCAAGGAGAAGAGGTTGAATTTCAATTTGAAGATACAAAGGGAGCTAGTTTTCTTGCTTCATTAAAGCCGATTATAGGTGAAAAAGGCCAAATTGTTGAAGTTATGGGAACTGCTGTTGATATAACAAAGTTAATTAAAACAGAAGAGTTGCTAAGGAGAACGGAGAAGCTTTCGGTAGTAGGGGAGCTTGCAGCCGGTTTTGCACATGAAATTAGAAATCCTCTCACAACACTTAAAGGGTTTTTACAATTAATTAAGATGGAAGCAGATAGCAAAAATAAAGAATATGTTTCGATCATGCTAAATGAAATTGATCGTTTAGAAATGATTACAAATGAGTTTATGGTTGTCGCCAAACCTCAAGTAGCAAAGTATGAAATGGGAAATATTGAACAGATCATTGAAAACGTTATTTTATTTTTGCAACCGCAAGCCATTTTAAATAGTATAGAAATGAAAACGGTGATAGAGGGACCTAGCAAGGAGATTTATTGCGATAAACATCAACTGAGACAAGTGTTTATTAATATGTACAAAAACGCAATGGAAGCCATGCCAAATGGTGGAATGATCGTAACGAAATTGACGATGTACGAAGAGTATGTGTCGATAGAGATTATCGACGAAGGAAGCGGTATTCCTGAAGACTTAATTCCTAAATTAGGTGAACCGTTTTATACGTTGAAAGAAAAAGGGACAGGACTTGGTCTCATGGTAAGCAAAAAAATAATTGAGTCTCATCAAGGTACATTACAAGTTGAGAGTAGAATCAATGTAGGGACAACGATGAAGATCGAGCTACCAGTGACGTTTAAGAAAGAAGAAAGTTCAAATTTGGCTATAAAAGAATATAACTAGGAGGAGTTACGATTATGATTCGTTTTGCTATTATCGGAACTAATTGGATTACGGAAAGCTTTCTTGAAGCTGCTAACCAAATTGAAACATTTGATTTAACGACAGTTTATTCACGAACAGAAGAACAAGCACAAACATTTGCCAAGAAGCATGGAGCTCCATATACATATACTGATTTGGAGAAAATGGCAAATAGTGATCACTTTGATGCTGTCTATATTGCTAGTCCAAATTCCTTTCATGCAGATCAAGCGATGCTAATGATGAAGCATGGTAAGCATGTGTTATGCGAAAAGCCTTTAGCTTCCAATACGGCTGAAGTTGAAGCGATGATACAATGTGCAAAAGATCATCAAGTGTTATTAATGGAGGCACTAAAGACAACGTTGTTGCCCAATTTTCTTAACATAAAAGAACACCTACATAAAATAGGGAAAGTTCGTAGGTATACTGCAAGCTATTGTCAATATTCCTCTCGTTATGATCGCTATAAGCAAGGGGAAGTATTAAATGCATTTGACCCAACATTCTCTAACGGATCCCTTATGGATATCGGCATTTATGCGGTGTATCCGTTAGTTGAATTATTTGGAGAACCTCTTTCTGTAACAGGGCAATGCTATATGCTTGATTCTGGTGTCGATGGACAAGGAAGTCTGCTATTACAATATAAAGATATGGATGCGGTTATCACCTATTCTAAAATTACCAACTCCTATCTGCCTTCTGAAATCCAAGGCGAAAATGGAAGTGTGATTATAGATAAAATCCACACACCTGAAAAAGTTGAAATTCGCTATAAAGATGGCACGGTTGAAGACATTACAGTCAGTCAGGATCAACATCCCATGTATTATGAAGCGCAGGAATTTATTCATTTAGTTTCTAATAAAAAGAAAGAATCAGCCATTAACTCTTTTACAAATTCCATGGTTACGGCATCAATATTAGAAAATGCAAGGAAACAAATGGGAGTGATTTATCCAGCAGATAGGTCAAGTGAATGATTCATAATAACGTGCATAGATATAGTAATGAGGCTATGAAAAAAGAGTTTTATTAATGAGAAATCCGAACGCAACGATAGTGGATGCATAGCAATCGCTCCGGAAATATACTTCGCTTTCCGCGGGCGGCTGGTGAGCCTCCTCGTGCTTACGCACTGTGGGGTCTCACCCTTGCCTTTAATCCCGCTGGAGTCTACGTATCTTTCCTCCGCTATAGTTGTGCATCGTTTCGTAATCTCAGTGAAACACTTTCGTTATGTTCCAGCCTCATTACTTAGCTATATGATACGTGCCAGAATATAATTGTCATCGATATTTATTTTAAAACGCTGTTTTCGTAAAGATTGTTGCTATGAAATAGTTTTTCCTTATAGTGAAATGGAGCGGAAGTCACTCGACTCCTGCGGGAATGCAGAGGTAGGGGCGAGACCCCTCTGGCGTAGCCGAGGAGGCTCGGCACCTCCTTGCGGGTGCGAGTGGCTGAAGCGCAATGGAACGAATATGAGGAGAACACGTATCCCATGAAAACAACAAAGTATGCGAAAACAGCCTTTTAAAAACACCAGAAGTCATATACATCTTAGCCCCTCTGTATGAAGCTCCAACACGCTAACGTGACCAATGCACACCTTCATTTAACTTATTTTTCTCTATCAAAAGTTTTATATTTCAATAATATTCTTCCAAACCCATGAGTCTCGAATTGTTACACCTATAACAGACATTCATGTTAGTACCTATCATATCGTAAAAGTTGCATTCACTCTTTGTCATTTCGAAGTGTACTATATTTTGAAAGAGTAAAGGAGTCGATTTTGATGACCGTACCGTACAAACATGAACCATTTACTGATTTTTCTTTGGAGAAAAATGTAAAGGAATTTAAGATGGCGTTAGATCAAGTAAAAAAAGAACTTGGAAAAGAGTACGATCTAGTAATTGGTGGCAAACGGATAACAACAGCGGAAAAAATGGTGTCTGTTAATCCAGCAAACAAATCAGAGATTGTAGGAACCGTCTCAAAAGCGAATCAGTCTCTAGCTGAAAAAGCAATGCAAGTTGCTGATGAAACCTTTCTAACATGGAAGAAGTGGGACCCGGAAGTTCGTGCGGATATTCTCTTTAAGGCTGCAGCCATCGTTCGAAGACGCAAGCATGAATTCTCAGCCTATTTAGTATATGAGGCCGGTAAGCCTTGGAATGAAGCAGATGCTGATACAGCAGAAGCAATCGACTTTCTAGAATATTATGGACGTCAAATGATTGAATTAAAGAAAGGCTATCCTATTGAAAGTCGCAAAATTGAAAAAAATAGACTTTCGTATATTCCTTTAGGAGTTGGTGTTGTCCTATCTCCTTGGAATTTTGCCTTTGCCATTATGGCGGGGATGACGTCAGCTGCTCTCGTTGCAGGAAATACCGTGCTCTTAAAACCTGCTAGTACGACGCCGGTTGTTGCTGCTAAATTTATAGAAGTGTTAGAAGAAGCTGGCATGCCGGCAGGAGTCGTTAACTATATTCCTGGTAGTGGAAGCGAGGTGGGTGACTATTTAGTTGATCATCCGAGAACTCGTTTTATTAGTTTTACAGGTTCAAGAGAAGTGGGAGTCAGAATTTATGAACGTGCCGCCAAAGTTCAAGAAGGGCAAATCTGGTTAAAGCGTGTTGTCGCAGAAATGGGTGGGAAAGATACGATCATTGTTGACAATCAAGCTGATTTGGATTTAGCAGCGGAGTCCATCGTGAAATCTGCCTTTGGATTTTCTGGTCAAAAATGTTCAGCCTGCTCTAGAGCGGTGATTCATCAAGATGTATATGACGAAGTGTTACAAAAAGCAATTGCGTTAACGAAGACATTGACAGTGGGAGATCCAGCCGAACGAACCTATATGGGACCAGTAAATGATCAAGCTGCTTTTGATAAAGTGATGAGTTATATTGAGATCGGAAAAGAAGAAGGAACACTAATGACTGGTGGAAATGGGGATTGTTCCAAAGGGTATTTCGTAGAGCCAACCATTTTTGCAGGGGTAGATGAACATGCACGAATCATGAAGGAAGAGATTTTTGGACCTGTTGTTGCTTTTTGCAAGGCAAAAGACTTTGATCACGCTCTAGAAATTGCCAATAATACGGATTATGGATTAACAGGTGCGGTTATCACGAATAACCGAAGGCACATAGAAAAAGCAAAAGAAGATTTCCATGTTGGGAATTTGTATTTTAATCGTGGATGCACAGGCGCCATAGTTGGGTACCATCCATTTGGAGGCTTTAATATGTCAGGGACTGATTCGAAAGCAGGGGGACCTGATTATTTACTATTATTCACACAAGCCAAACTAGTAACCGAGCAACTATAAAAACAGATTACTAGCTAAGGGGGTTATGGAAATGGTTGAAAAACTCTCCAAAAATTTTTTTCTGTATTTATCAAAAAACAAAATCTTAAATAAAGGTGCAAAAAAATGGGGATTGAGACTAGGAGCTGCACAAGTAGTAGCAGGCGTAACGATACCGAGTGTCATTGAAGTGATTAAGGGGCTTAATGAAAAAGGCTTGGTATGTACGGTTGATCATTTAGGAGAGTTTGTTCTTCGTAAGGAAGAAGCAATTGATTCTACGAAAAAATGTATAGAGACACTTGAAGCAATTTCGGCTTCAGGAGTGAATAGTCAATTATCGATTAAGTTAACACAACTTGGACTAGATATTGATCGTACGTTTTGTGTCAATAATGTAAGGCAAATTCTTGATGCAGCGCGTAAGACGAATAATTTTGTCCAAATTGATATGGAAGACCACTCTCATTACTATCAAACGTTAAGCATACTCGAAGAATTACGTAAAACCTATGATAACGTTGGTACTGTGCTCCAAGCGTATTTGTATAGTGGAAAAAAGGATTTGGCAGGGTTAAGAGGAGTACCTTTAAGGTTAGTAAAAGGGGCATACAAAGAATCAGCAGAAGTGGCTTTTCAACAAAAGGATCAAATTGATAAAAATTACTTGGAAATGATTAAACAGCATTTGTTGACGGGTAGTTATACAGCCATTGCTAGTCACGATCACCGTATCATTGAGAAAGTTATGAAGTTTTGTAAGCAATGGAACATACCGAAAACCCAATTTGAATTTCAAATGCTTTATGGATTTCGTACAGAGCTTCAAGAAAAGATAGCAAAGGAAGGCTATACGATGCGTGTTTACGTACCATTTGGTCATGATTGGTATGGCTATTTTATGAGGAGGCTAGCAGAAAGACCTCAAAATGTCTCTTTTGCTTTAAAAGGTTTGTTTTCAAAGAAGTAATAGAGAAGAGTCATTCTTTGTTGCAGATGGTCTAATGATTCTCATTTTATGTACCACTTTATGAAAGGGGTTACATTATGGGCACGAAGAAAAAAATATCGGTAGTTGGCGTTCCAATGGACTTAGGGCAAATACGTCGTGGCGTCGATATGGGACCGAGTGCAATGAGGTATGCTGGTTTGTTGGAAGACCTAAAAGGTCAAGGATTTGAAGTAATTGATTATGGGGATCTAACCATTCATCGATCAACAAATGGGACGAATCAAGAACAGAAAATAAGAAACTTACAGGAAGTCATTTCTGTAAGTGAAGAACTTTGCATAAAATTAGATGAGACCATAACAAAAGGGGGATTTCCCCTCGTATTAGGTGGAGATCACAGTATTAGCATTGGTTCGATCGCTGGAATTGCCAAGCATTATCAAAATTTAGGGGTTATTTGGTATGATGCGCATGCCGATTTAAATACAGTAGAAACCTCTCCATCGGGAAATATTCATGGCATGCCGCTAGCTATTAATCTAGGTTTCGGTCATCCGTTATTAACGAAAATTGGCGACTATTCACCGAAAGTAACCCCAGAAAATATTGTCATTATAGGGGCAAGGTCTATTGATGAAGGGGAGCGTACATTCATACAAGAAAAAGGAATTAAGGTGTTTACGATGCATGAAATTGATCGGCGAGGAATGACTACGGTGATGGAAGAGGCGATCCGCTATTTGGAAGATCGTACAGATGGAGTACACCTAAGCTTTGATTTAGACAGCATTGACCCGATTTATGCCCCTGGCGTAGGGACACCCGTACGTGGAGGTGTTACGTATCGAGAAAGTCACTTAGCGATGGAACTATTAGCCGAAGCCGATATCATAACATCTGCTGAATTTGTTGAGGTGAACCCTATTTTAGATGATAAAAACACAACGGCAGATATAGCGATTGAATTAGTCGCCTCTTTATTAGGTAAGCAGCTTCTTTAGGAGGAGGGAAATGATGGAAAAGTCAAAAGAGATTATAAAAAAAACCAACCAATTCGGGGCGAACAATTACAATCCCTTGCCTGTTGTTATTTCAGAAGCTAATGGAGTATGGGTAAAGGACCCGGAAGGAAATACGTACTTGGATATGTTAAGTGCTTATTCAGCGGTTAATCAAGGACATTGTCACCCGAAAATTATAGCTGCCTTAACAGAGCAAGCACATAAAGTCACATTAACGTCTAGAGCCTTTCATCATGATAAACTTGCGCCATTTTATAAAAAGGTGGCAGAACTAACGAGAAAATCTATGATATTGCCAATGAATACAGGAGCAGAAGCGGTGGAAACAGCAGTAAAAGCGGCGAGAAGGTGGGCGTATGATGTGAAAGGAGTTAGTTCCAATAAAGCAGAAATCATTGTTTGTGAAAATAACTTTCATGGGCGTACCATGACGGCCGTTTCACTGTCTTCAAATGATGAATATAAAAGAGGATTTGGACCAATGCTCCCTGGCATTAAGGTAATTCCTTATGGAGATATACATGCTTTAAAAAAGGCCATAACGCCGAATACTGCGGCATTTCTCATTGAACCAATCCAAGGCGAGGCCGGGATCATTATTCCTCCACGAGGCTACGTAAAGCAAGCGCATGATCTTTGTAAAAAACAGCGTGTGTTATTTATGGCAGATGAAATTCAAACGGGATTGGGGAGAACAGGAAAACTTTTTGCATGTGACTGGGATCAAGTGGAACCTGATGTGTATATTTTAGGCAAAGCATTAGGTGGGGGAGTTTTTCCTATTTCAGTTGTGGCAGCTAGCAAAGAAATTCTCGGAGTGTTTGATCCAGGATCTCATGGGTCGACTTTTGGAGGAAATCCACTTGCTTGTGCGGTTTCTTTAGCTGCATTAGATGTAATAGAAGAAGAACGACTTGTAGAAAGATCACTCGATTTAGGAAATTATATGCTAAAGCAGATAAGAAACATCAAAAATCCAATCATAAAAGAGGTAAGGGGAAGAGGTCTATTTATTGGGGTTGAGCTTCATGAGCCTGCAAGGAATTATTGTGAACGGTTAAAAAAGGAAGGATTGTTATGCAAGGAAACACATGAAAACGTCATTCGTTTTGCTCCACCACTGGTGATCAAGAAAAAAGATTTAGAATGGGCGATTGTTAAAATTTATGAAGTCTTTGATTCTCATTGATGACATCTATATTAAAATGGAACAGACCATATTAGAAAAAGTATTTAAAACGCTTTCCCCTATGTTGATTCTTGTTAATGAATCCTGTACGATCTTTATATGACAAGAAAATTAGGGGTATTCACGAATGGGACAGAGTAAATATATTTTAGCAGAGTCGATAGGCTATAAAATTACGAATACGGCGCGACTCATTACGAATCGTTTAAATCAAAATTTTAAACAAAATCACTTACCGGTAACGAATGAACAATGGTCGATTATGATCAGGCTGTGGGAAGAAGATGGGTTAACTCAAAATCAATTAGCAGAACTAACAAAAAAAGACTCACCAAGTATTTCAAGACTGATTAACAATATGGTAAAAAGAGATCTAGTTACAAGAATACCCCACCCAGTTGATAAGAGAACGAATTTAATTTTTTTAACAACAACGGGTAAGAAGTTGCAGCTCAGTATGATCGAACAGGCGCAACATACAGTAGACCAAATTTCTGATGGAATTGAACAAGAAGAAATGGAAACGTTTTTGAAAGTATTGAAAAAAATTGATAAAAATTTAGGTGAATAATGGTCATAAGCTTCTTTTCTCTAAATGAGAATAGAAGTTTTTTTGTTGGTATCATAAGCTCTTATTGTGAATAAGATGAACGTTGTTTAGACAACAAAGTTTTAAAAAAAGATGCAACTTATCTTAATAACCTCTAATACATATGCATAGTTTCGTCATTTTTTTAATATAAATTAGTTGTTTAGACAAATAATTGGAAAAATAGTATTGACAATCATTATCGATTAACATTAGAATGTGTTATATCGATAATCATTATCAATGTTAATTGCTTCTTTTTTTTGTTTGTGATTGATTATGATTCTCATTTAACTCGTTAGGAGGATTGAACGTTCATTTACTAGTTACTTGTAGAAATCTTTTTAAGTAGAAAGAGCTGTCATTATGAGAAAACGTTATTTACTACTAGTTTTAGTACTATTATCAATAGCTTCGTTATTTATAGGAGTAAGGGACATATCCCCGCTTGATGTGTTTCGTCTGACGGATGATCAAGTTCAAACGATGTTACTCGTTCGGTTTCCTAGGTTAATTAGTATTATTATAGCCGGAGTTGGAATGAGTATATGTGGATTGATTATGCAGCAACTAACAAGAAACAAATTTGTCTCTCCAACGACAGCAGGAACGCTTGATTCTGCCAGACTAGGAATCTTAGTGTCTTTAATTTTGTTTACATCTGCTAGTCCACTACAAAAAATGGTCGTTGCCTTTGCATTTGCTTTAGCAGGTACGTTTATTTTTATGAAAATCTTAGAACGAATTAAGTTCAAAGATACGATTTTCATTCCACTTGTTGGGCTGATGTTTGGGAATATTGTTAGTTCCGTTACAACCTTTTTTGCTTACCGATATGACTTGATTCAAAATATGTCAGCTTGGTTGCAAGGAAATTTCGCTGTCGTAATTAGAGGTCAATATGAACTTCTTTACATAAGTATTCCTGTTTTAATTCTGGCTTACATCTTTGCTAATAAATTTACAGTAGCTGGGATGGGAGAAGAGTTTGCAGTCAATTTGGGGTTAAATTACAAACATGTGATGAATGTCGGCTTAGTCATTGTCGCTTTGATTACATCGGTTGTTGTGTTAACCGTTGGGATGATTCCATTTTTAGGGCTTATTATTCCGAATATTGTTACGATTTATAGAGGTGATAATCTTCGTGAGAACTTACCTTATACCGCTCTGTTAGGAGCTATATTTGTACTTTTCTGTGACATTTTAGGGCGCATTTTAATTTATCCATATGAGATTGCGATTGGTCTCACGGTTGGAGTAATTGGTAGTGGAATTTTTCTTTATTTATTGTTAAGGAGAAAGACATATGGGCTATAGAGGAAAACTAATAACGCTATCAATCATTGCAATTGGCCTCGTTGCTCTTTACTTAACAATTGGAGCAAATGGAAACTGGGATTACGTCCTTCCTAGAAGAGGTTATAAAATTGCAGCTATTGTCTTGACAGGCGCCACAATCGCATTTTCAACGATGGTGTTTCAGACTATTACAAATAATAGAATTTTAACTCCTAGTATTATTGGGTTAGACTCATTGTATTTATTAATTCAGACGTTCATCATCTTCACATTCGGTTCTTTAAGTGTTGTGATGATCAACAAGCACCTGAACTTTGCTGTTTCTATAGGTTTTATGGTGATCTTTGCTTGGTTGCTTTTTAAATTACTATTTAATCGCGAAGGCCGAAATATATATTTTCTTTTATTAGTAGGTCTTGTATTTGGGACATTGTTTGGTAGTTTAACAACATTTATGCAAGTACTCATTGATCCAAATGAATTTTTAATGGTTCAAAATCGAATGTTCGCAAGCTTTAATAATGTTAATACCGATTTATTTTGGACGTCGGTAATGCTAGTGATCATCATCTTTATTTATAGTTATCGCTATATAAAATATTTAGATATTTTATCTTTAGGAAAAGAGCATGCCGTGAATCTAGGTGTGAATTATGATCAAGTTGTCAAAAGGTTGCTCATTGTTATCGCTATTCTCGTGGCCATTGCGACTGCACTTGTTGGTCCTATAACGTTCTTAGGTCTTTTAGTGGCAAATGTTGCTCATGAGTTTATGAAAACATATCAACATAAGTATTTAATTGCCGGGGCTGTACTCATAAGTATCGTTGCTCTTGTCGGTGGACAATTAATTGTTGAACGAATCTTTGCCTTCTCAACGCCATTAAGTGTCATCATTAATTTTGTTGGTGGAGTGTACTTTCTATATCTATTGTTAAGGGAGACGAAAAAATGGTAGAAGTGATGAATGTTTCAAAACAATATCAATCTAAAAAAGTGGTAGATAATGTCTCAGTTAAAATTAGAAAAGGTACGATTACTTCATTCATTGGTCCAAATGGGGCTGGTAAA
This sequence comes from Alkalihalobacillus sp. MEB130, assembly GCF_032335535.1. Classification (NCBI taxonomy): domain Bacteria; kingdom Bacillati; phylum Bacillota; class Bacilli; order Caryophanales; family Bacillaceae; genus Alkalihalobacillus; species Alkalihalobacillus sp. MEB130. The sequence continues at coordinate 12,870 of NZ_JAOANA010000023.1, read as the reverse complement.
AGTACATTGCTTTCCATTGTTAGTCGGTTAATAGCGAAAGATCAAGGGGAAGTAAAAATTGACGATGTTGATATAAGTAAAACGAAAAGCGATGAGTTAGCTAAGAAAGTTTCTATATTAAAACAGTCGAATAATATTACGATCCGATTAACCATTCGCGATCTAGTGTCCTTTGGACGTTTTCCATATTCACAAGGTAGATTAACAAAAGAAGACAAAAAATATATTGATGAAGCCATTTCTTACATGGAATTAGAGGACATCCAAGATAAATTCTTAGACCAATTAAGTGGTGGGCAAAGGCAACGAGCTCATATCGCGATGGTCATTGCTCAAGATACAGAATACATTTTACTCGATGAACCATTAAACAATTTAGATATGAAACATTCTGTGCAAATTATGAAAGTATTGCGGAGAATGGTAGATGAGCTAGGCAAAACGATTGTCATTGTCTTACATGACATCAACTTCGCTTCCTGTTACTCGGATTTCATTGTCGCCTTAAAAGACGGAAAAATTGTACGGGAAGGCCCCGCACAAGAAATCATTACTAATTCCGTACTAAAAGAAATTTATGACATGGACATTCCGATTAACTGCGTAGGAGACAAAAAAATCTGTGTGTATTTTACATAGATTTTAACCCAAAAGGGTGATCTTCCCTTTTGGGTTAAAATCGACGCGGTGAGCGGAACCGCCGTAATGGTTTTAAGCTGTTTGAGCGATCTTCTCAAACAGCGCACGGCGAGAGAAGCCACCGCAAACGATGTACGCACAGGTAGGGTGGAAAGGCCGATCTTGCCTTTTTGGGTAAAATCGACGCGGTGAGCGGAGCCGCCGTAATGGTTTTAAGCTGTTTGAGCGATCTTCTCAAACAGCGCACGGCGAGAGAAGCCACCGCAAACGATGTACGCACAGATAAGGGCAAAAGGGCGAACTTCCCTTTTTGTTTAAAATCTTAAAATCCCCCCTTATGAAATTAAGGGGGGAACATTAAAAGGTAATAGTGATAATGATTATTATTATCTTCAATAATTTTTTGTTAGTTAATGAAATTGGTGGATATGTAGCAAGTCCTCGGCCAAGGTATAGCAATTGCTCTTGCAAAACAAACACTGCCAATCTCTTTAATTATATATTTTATACAATAGACAAAATAGGAGTGAGTAGAATGAAAAAGTCGTTGATCTTTTTACTAATGACATTGGTTTTATCTCTATTTTTAGCAGCGTGCGGTTCAAGCACAGAAACTGAAGGTGAGGCTGCTGATCCAGTTGAAGAAGTAGAAACAACGGAAGACGAAGGTGCTGAAGAAGAAGCAGAGACAGAAGCAGCTGAAGAAGCTGAAATTACAGTTACTCATCAATTAGGTGAAACCGTTATACCGAAAAATCCAACAAATGTAGTTGTTTTTGATATGGGTGTACTTGATACATTAGATACATTAGGAGTAAATGCAGTAACAGCTGTTCCAACTGAAAGTATTCCAGAATACCTTTCAAAATACCAAGGCTCTGAATATGAAACAGCAGGTACATTATTTGAGCCTGATTTCGAAAAAATTTATGATTTACAACCAGATTTGATTATTATCTCAGGTCGTGCACAAGAAGCTTATGACGAATTAAGCGAGATTGCGCCTACACTATTTGTGCAAGTTGATACTGCAAACTATTTAGAGTCATTTACAAGTAATGTTGAATTATTAGCTGAAATCTTCGGAAAAGAAGATGTAGCTGCAGAACAGTTGGCTACAATTGAAGAATCGTTAGCTGCATTGAACGAAAAAGCAACGTCTAGCGAGGCAGAAGGTTTAATTATTCTGGCAAACGATGGCTCGATCAGTGCCTATGGTCCAGGATCAAGGTTTGGAATGCTTCATACTGATTTTGGTGTTGCGGCAGTAGATGAAAACATCGAAGTTTCTCAACACGGACAAAATATTTCTTTTGAATATATTGCTGAAAAAGACCCTGAATATTTATTTGTTGTGGACCGTGGAGCTATTGTTGGCGGAGAATCTTCTGGTCAACAAACAGTAGAAAATGATTTAGTAAAAGGAACACAAGCTTACCAAAATGGCAATATTATTTACTTAGATCCAGTATATTGGTATATCACTGCTGGTGGATTAACAGCAATCGATGGAATGATTGCTGAAGTAGATGCGGCCATTGCTGAATAATGGATGAAGAGGTGGCAACAGTGGAAACATTGTTGCTGCTTTTTTGTGTATCGAAAAAAATGTCGAAAAAAAATACGTATCCAATGATTCGGTAAGACAATTTAGTGTAATATGGTAAATAGGTCCCGCTTTTTCAAATTGCAACAGACAAGAGAATGATGGTGTGGGTTATAATGGAAGTTACTGAAATTAAGGATGATTGCTACGTGACATTTTTAGAGTTTTTACATAAACGAAATCGGCTGTTGCTGATTATTATATGGATTTGTTGTTTTTTCTTTCTCTTTTTAGATGGGGTGTTTTTTCCAGAGTATATTTGGCCTCCAGTTGGGGTTATCACTTGCTTCAGTTTGTATCTTTTTTATCGATTCATACCCAATCCTGTTATTATGATGTATGTCATGATCACAGGCATATATGTGTATACATTTGTTGTTAATTGGATGTATCCAGAAGTTGGCTATTTTATGTTTATCTTTTTTGGAGTCATGTTGGCTTCCGTGTATCAACGTCTTGATGCCTTACTTTATGCGGGAGTGTTAGCAACAACGATGATTGTGTTTTTTTTCTATCATTCGTTTGACGATATTTTTGTTGATGTAGATCAGAATGAGGTTTTAACGTTTGTCATTTTTTCTTGTTTAACGATCATCTTCTTTATTTTTCATATTCGTTTTACGAGAGAACTATGGATGAAATCTCAAAAGAATGAATACATGGCAAAACAAGAGCTAGAAACAACACAAGCTCATCTAGATTCATTGTTTTCAAATGTAAAAGAAGGAATTGTGTTATTTCATGAGGATGGTAAGATTCTATCTTGCAACCAAGCATTTGAAAACTTATATGGATATTCTCAAGTAGAGTTGATCGACACCAATATCAAACAAATCTTCGGGGGAGAATGGAAAAAGTTGTTAACTAACAGTCAGCCCTTTTTAGAGACTGAGCATGTCACTAGAAGCAAACAGTCTATTTTTGTGAATGTTTCCATTTCTGAGATTGCGACAACTTCAGAGAAAAAAGTCTATTCCGCCTTTATACAAGATGTGACTGAAAAACGAAAAACAGAAGAACAAGTCATTCAAGCTGAAAAACTGTCTTCTGTAGGGCGTTTGGCTGCTGGCATTGCTCATGAATTGAAAAACCCTCTTACTGTATTAATAGGGTTTGTAGATTTATTAGATGAACGATCGGAAAAAAAGAAAGACTTAATGATTGCAGAGTTACAACGTATGAATATGATTACAGATGAATTGTTGATGCTCGCCAAACCGCAAGCAGTCGAAAAAAGAAAAGTGGATATGAAACAACTGTTAGATGATGTTTTGTTTTTGTATCGAGGATTTTTAAACCAACATGAGATTGAGGTTTCCATTGTTACGAAAACAAAGCTTCATTCTATTTATGCTGAGCCAAATCAAGTGAAACAAGTTCTTGTCAATGTTTTAAAAAATGCCGCGGAAGCGATCGGTTTACATGGCAATATCGAAATCTCACTTGAGGATATTGATGAAAGTGTCGTCATTATCGTTGATGATGATGGCGGCGGATTTGATTCTTTAACGCTAACGAAAATCGGAGAACCTTTTTATACAACGAAAAAAGATGGCACAGGGTTAGGAACGATGATTGTTAAGAAGATCATGAGTGACCATAGAGGCAGTGTTCAGTACAAAAATCTCTCTAATAAAGGAGCAAGAGTTATACTCACGTTTCCTCGGTTTTCAGAAAAGCTATCTACGTAAAGCAGTCTAAAGAGAAGGGGTTCTCAAAGGTTCCAAATTAGATCTTTTGAGAGGCTCCTTCTTTATATCTTGTGGAAATGGTTTAGGCGAAGGCAGCTGATTACGAAATTTCAAGAAATATAATTAAATAAATGTAGATATTTTTTATTTAAAGTAATAATCTAATTTTATAGATCGATAATCTAAAAAAACAGATCGAATTATGGGAGATTTTAATATGAATAATAAACCATTAAATGTTTCAGTTAAACAAGCTAAACTACTCGGAAATGCACTTCGAATAAAAATTATTAGCCAGTTACTGGAGGAACCTAGAACAGCGAAGCAGGTTGCTGACTTATTGGGGGAATCTGGAGGTAATGTACATTATCATATGAAGAAGCTTTTCGAGGGAGGTCTAATTGAACTTGTGGAAGAAAAACAAGTTGGTGGAGTGATAGAGAAATATTATCAATCAAAATCTAAATGGTTCAATTCTTACGGGACAGAGCCAATTGATCCTGTTTTAAAAGACGATTTTATTTCTAATGAATCAACGGCACTTAGTATACGATTAAACCTCTCTCAAGACCAACAAGATCAAATTAAGGAAGAATTTAGAGCATTTCTTGAAGGGTGGGTGAAAAAGACTTCCGTAAATAACAAGGAAGAGGCTCAAGAGTTTAGTATCGGTATAAAAATAAACTCTACAAAACCAAAAGCCTATCTAAAGGAGGGAGATGAATGAATTTATTTTTGAATAAAAATTTCAGGTATTTGTTTTTAGGAAGAATAATAACCAATATTGGCGATAGCCTGTATGCTGTTGCGGCTATGTGGCTAGTGTACGATCTAGGTGGATCAACTTTTTATACAGGATTAGCAGGTTTTCTTACTATTCTTCCTAGATTGATCCAGTTTTTGAGTGGACCACTAATCGATAAAATATCTATTCGTCCTTTATTAATCAACACACAACTTACACAATGCATCCTTTTATTGATGATTCCTTTGGCCTCTTATCTTGGATTCCTTAGTGTTGCACTTGTTCTAATTTTGTCACCTATTATTATGACCTTTAATATGTTGGTATACCCTGCACAAATGGCTTCACTTCCTAACTTTGTTGAAGATAAAGATCTAACGAAAGCTAATTCTTATTTTACACTTGCATATCAAGGAATTGAGGTAGGATGCAATGCAGTAGCGGGGGTTTTAATTGTTATTGTTGGTGCTGTATCCATCTATATCTTGGATTCTTTCCTATTTTTAATGGGTGCTTTAATATTTTCAATGATAAAAGTAGAGAAAAAGCTTACAAATATACAAGAAAGTATCATGAAAAAATCAATAAAGAATCAGTTGAAAACGTATCATTATGAACTTAAAGATGGTATGAAAATTTTGCTTAGCAAAAAATTCTCTCGACTCCTTTTTGGTATGATTGTTATTAATCTTGTGGGCGGAGCAACTTTTGTGGTTCTTCCTGAATTTAGTGACTATCAAGGTGGAGCCGAAATCTATGGCTTATTATTAATGGCTCAAGCAATTGGTAGTTTGTCAGGAGCGCTACTAGCCCCTTATCTAAAATTAGAGCATTTTAAAGTAGGAAAGGTATATGCAGTTGCATTTTTAATTAGTGGGGTACTGTGGGCAGTATCTGTATTTATGCCATGGACATGGTTAATGATTATAGTTTATGGAATGGCATGGTTACCTGGTGGTGTTACAAATATTCTAATAAATACGTGTTTACAAAAAGGGATTCCGAAACAATTATTAGGTAGAGTATTCTCAGCCTCGTTTAGTTTAAGTGGTATTGCAATGCCACTTGGATCGTTACTGGGTGGTAGTTTAGGTGTAATAATTGGAGGTTTTTATGTTATTTTTTTCAGTGGAATAGCTGTTCTTACCGTGGGCCTTTATTGGCTTGTAGACAAAACAACTTCAAATTTACCTTCTATAGAGGAAATCGATGAAACGACGTTTAGTAACCAATTATTTAAAACTCAAGTTAATTAGATTGTGTGCTTATTTGCTTAAGTTACCGGATTGCTTTGGTTGAAAGTCAGTTTCTACTGTTATCAAAGTAACGGCTGTTTTATTTAACAAGCTAAGATGACAAACGTCTTCATCAAAATGATGAAAGAGAGAATAACGTTGAATTGTCGATGAAATGCCTTTCATAAAGCTGATGAAAGACAAAGCCAAGTTGAATTGTCGAAGTTTTGTCCGTCATATAGCTAATGAAAGACAAAGTCAGGTTGAATTTCCAAATATTTGTCCTTCATCATGTTGTTGAGAGACAATGTCAAAAAGATTGTTGACTCTTCACTAACGCCACTACACCAGCTAGTTATTAGCTTTACCTAGTTCATCAAGCTCTTTCTAATGTCCCCATTAATCTCGCGTTGGAAATAAAACTTTCTGTCCCCTCTAAATATCTTGTAACTGCCGATGGCTTTTCATCAAAAGTATATTTTGCCATAAAAAAATGCACCTCTAATCGTTAGTTGTGTCTAACGATTAGGGTACAGTTTCTTTTCCTGAGCGTTTTGTGTATTCATTACACGGTTTTTTCCTATTTTTTACGCAATAGTTTTGGTAAATAAAGATACGTACCGGCTCTCCATAGCCATTCAAACGGCCCGATCTGAAAGAGTCGGAGCCACCATTTACTAGCTATAACTTGCAATGTGAAGAATACAAGGACAAGCAAGACGCCTGTAAATACCCCAATATTTGAAAACAAACCAACACCATATCCATAGAATAATGTTGTAAAAACCAATGATTGTAATAGGTAATTACTTAATGACAATCTTCCTACATACGTAAGGGGCTTAAGCCATCTTTGGCCACGTTCACTTGTAGCTAGTAAGACGATGCTAGACGCGTAGAACATAGCAACGAGAGGACCACCAACCATTGTATGAAGCATTTCATAAGCATTAGTATCAATGAATAAATAAGCAATCTTACATGGAAATCCAAAAAGCATCGTAATCCACCAAATTCTCAAGATAAGGCGGCGGTGTTTCGGAACATCTAACAGCCATTTTTTCCTAGCAACAAAGGCACCAAGCAAGAACATTCCAAGAACGCTTACCATAGCCGTCGCATTGATAATGATGTCGCCTACGATTCCTAAACCGAGGGGATCAGCATACAAGCGAAAGAAAACGACTTCTGAATACGAACCTGATGATAATACCTCATTTTCTTCAATCGAATATTGTAGTAACTGTTCATCGACAATCGACGTTGACTCGTCTTCTGGAGTCGCAATTGATAAGGCCATGAGAAATAATAATAGAAAAGACCAGATCAATAAGCCTCTTTCCTTTAATTTTAAAAAGAAGTATAAGAGAAACGCTGTAAGTGCATAAACAAAAAGAATATCTCCATCCCATATAAACAATCCATGCAAATAACCAACGATTAATAAAAGAAAGGTTCGTCTAAAATAAACAACTCCAAATCGTAACGTTCTTTGTTCAAGTCTCTCTTTTAAATAGGCCATTCCATAGCCAAATAAAAAAGAAAAGAGAGTATAAAAGCTAGCTTGGGCAAAGACGAGAATCAATCCTTCGGCGATTTTATCAATCATTCCTAAAGGATAGAGATGATGAATCTCGGGTAAGACAAACAATCCATATTGAAAGTGAAGACTATTAGCTAATAAAATGCCTAATAGAGCTAAGCCTCTCATCATGTCTAAAGCAATAATCCGGTCCCCTTCTTTTAAAGGGCGAGAATGTAGATTCATATATAACTCCTTTTTATATTTTAATTCCTTTTATTGTAAATTAACGAGAAGTACATTAACAACTATTATGTATGATTCTTTAGTAGAAATTCTTTTGAAAACGTTTGAAGTTGAGATAAACTTGTAGTAGTACATTAAGTAAAGGGAGTGACCTACGTTGAAAAGCAATTCGGTTATTGAGTTAATACAAAGTCACCGTTCTATTAGAAAATTTACAAGTGATTCTATTTCAAGCGAACAATTGGAGCAAATCATTGAATCTGGACGTTGGGCTCCAACCTCTCATCATGTCCAAGCATATAGTGTAATTGTTGTGCAAGATGAGGAAAAGAAAAAGAAGCTAGCCGCTTTAGCAGGTAACCAATCTTATGTGGAAACATGTCCTGTATTTTTCGTAATCTGCGCTGATTTTTATCGATTGAAACAGACAAGTACGATTCATCAGCAAGCCTTTGAAATAGGTGAAGAAGAACAGGTCCTTGTAGGGGCTGTGGATGCCGCTTTAGTTGCCCAAAACATGTTACTAGCAGCAAGATCATTCAATCTTGGTGGTGTTATGATTGGGGGCATCCGAAACGATCAAGAGGCTGTGACGGAATTGCTAGATTTACCACCGTATACATTCCCGGTCATGGGTCTATGTATAGGTTATCCGGATCAGAACCCTGAGCAGAAGCCGCGATTGCCTAAAGAGGCTGTTGTTCATTCTGAACAGTATGATACGAAATCGTTAGTTGAAGCGATTGAGGAATATGATGAGGTTATGAAACAGTATTATTATGATCGTACGAAAGGAAAGCGGTCTGATACATGGTCAGAACAAATGGCTAGTTTTCTCTCTACTCCAAAGAGACCACAAGTTGGTGAGTTTCTCAAAAAACAAGGATTTTTAAAATGATCACCCTTCCTTGACAAGCTGTGTTGGAAATACTAGATTACATTCAGACAAAGAGCTACTTTTTTAGACTTATAAGGAGAGCAATGGAAGGGAACATTTCCTTTTTCATTGCTCTCTATAAAAGGGCTCTTTTTTTACATACATTCAAAGAGGTGAAGAAAGTGAAAGAATTTCCACAGTCTGATGCTTTGCAACGATTGCCGGAGCAGTTTTTTGCGAAGCTTGTAAATAAAGTTATAAAAGTAAAACAACAACATGATGATGTGATCAATCTAGGGCAAGGGAACCCAGATCAGCCAACTCCTAAGCCTATCGTGGATCAATTAAAGAAAGCGGCAGACAATCCGCTTTATCATAAATATCCACCATTTGCAGGCTACCCTTTTTTAAAAAAGGCTGTAGCTGATTATTATAAGAAAGAATATAACGTGGATGTGGACCCTACAACCGAGGTTGCTGTTTTAGCGGGAGCCAAAACAGGGTTAGTCGAAATTAGCCAATGCTTGCTTAATACAGGAGACACGGTGTTAGTACCGGACCCAGGATACCCGGACTATTGGTCGGGGATTGCTTTAGCTGGAGCGAACATGTATGAAATGCCACTTAGAGAAGAACATAACTTTCATCCCAATTTCCAAGAGATTAGCCAGTCGACTTGGGATGATGCCAAGCTCATGTTTTTAAATTATCCGAATAACCCAACTGGTGCAGTTGCCACTCCTGAATTATTTGAGCAGGCGATTCAGTTAGGAGATCAGCATGATGTTTGCATCGTTCATGATTTTGCCTACGGTGCAATCGGATTTGATGGAGAAAAGCCACTGAGCTTTCTGCAGATGCCAGGTGCCAAAAATGTTGGCGTTGAGATGCTTACGTTATCTAAAACGTATAATATGGCTGGATGGCGTGTGGGATTTGTTGTTGGGAATCGGAGTGTTATTAAAGCGATTGAACTCATGCAAGATCATTATTATTGCAGCTTGTTTGGCGGAATTCAAGAAGCAGCAGCGTTTGCTTTACAATCTGATCAATCAAGTGTGAATCAGTTAGTAGAAATGTATGAAAGCCGAAGAGCAGCTCTTGTCGAAGCGGCTCATCAAATCGGTTGGAACGTTAATGCACCTAAAGGGTCCTTTTTTGCTTGGTTTCCGGTTCCAGAAGGATACACGTCTGAGTCATTTGCCGATCTTTTATTAGAAAAAGCAAGAGTCGTAGTAGCGCCAGGAATTGGATTTGGGAAACACGGTGAAGGTTACGTCCGAATTGGTTTATTAAGTGAAGAAGCTGTTCTCCGTGAGGCAATGCAACGAATTGGATCGCTTCAAGTGTTTTCTCCGTTAGGAAAATAAATTGGCATAGGACATCCAACTTCCTTCATATGAACATAGTGAATCTTATTTTGCTTCATTGGAGGGAGTCAGATGATAAAACGTTTAGATAAATTACTTATTGATTTGCCTAAACCAGAGCATCCAGACGCGAACGCTGCCGCGGCAGTCCAAGAATTGCTTGGCGGGAAATTCGGGGAAATGTCGACGTTAAATAATTATATGTATCAGTCCTTTAATTTTCGAAGTAAAAAGAAATTAAAACCTTTCTATGACTTAGTTGCTAGTATCACTGCTGAGGAATTTGGCCACGTTGAATTGGTCTCACACACGATAAATAACATGATCGAAGGCACAACGTTCCCTGCCGACCCTGACATGCAGCCAATGCAAAATGCAAAAGACAAACGAAATACGTACCATTTTATTGATACGGCTCAAACGTCCCGACCGATGGATTCCATGGGGGCTCCTTGGAAAGGAGAGTATGTTTTTAATAGTGGGAATTTGATTTTAGATCTATTGCATAATTTCTTCTTAGAATGCGGTGCGAGAACACATAAGATGCGTGTCTATGAAATGACCGAGAACCCCGTTGCCCGTGAAATGATAGGGTACCTTCTTGTTCGTGGCGGTGTTCATGTTGTCGCCTATGCAAAAGCTCTTGAAATTGCGACGGGTGTGGACATGACGAAAATGGTACCTATTCCGAATTTATCGAACAAAGCCTTTGATTATGCAAGAAAGTATGAAGATCAAGGTGTACATCGTAAATTATATACATTTAGTGATACAGATTACCAAGATATCGATAAAATTTGGAAAGGGACTCACCCAGAAGATGGAAAGCCTGTAGAAGTCATACGAGGAGCTCCTCAAGGGGCCCCGATACCGGATTATCCTGAAATACAAGAGGAATTTGCGCCTGGAATTTCTCATGAAGATTTCTTAGAAATAGCAAAACGTCTCCAGCGCTCTGCAGGGATATAATTATAGAAGTGTCCTGTTAGGTGAGTAACCTTTTGGGACACTTTTTTTACAACGAACTGAAGAGATGTCCCTATCAATCTCTGCACTCTTTTTAGTACAATAGGAGACAATAGGTGAAATGTCAAAGTGGATGAAAGGGTGTAGTCAATTGAATATTTATTGCATAGGGCGTAATTATGAAAAACATGCTTCAGAATTAGGGAATGAGGTACCAGACCAACCTCTTTTATTTTCTAAACCTAGTCATTCATTAGTTGAAGCAAGAGGGCAGGAAATTGTTTTACCAAAAGGTCTAGGTGACATTCATTACGAACTAGAGATTGTCTTAAAAATTAATAAAGCCGTAGAAAAAGGAAGTAAAGTGACGGAAGTAGTAAGTGAAATGGCTCTTGGTCTTGATTTAACGTTGCGAGATGTTCAATCAGAATTGAAGAAAAAAGGTCATCCATGGCTTAGGGCAAAAGGATTCAAAAACTCAGCCATTATAACAGAGTTCTGGCCTTTTGATGAAAAGGAATGTGCCAATACTGAATTTTCTTTTGATCTGAATGGAGAGACGAGGCAAAAAGGTCATACTCGAGATATGATTTTTACGTTCCAAGATATTATTGATGAATGTGCCGACTGTTTTGGGTTGGGAGAGGGGGACCTTATTTACACAGGAACACCAGAAGGCGTAGGCCCGATACATGTGAACGATATTGGGAAACTATTTTGGGGTGTCGAGGAAAAGGGCTCTTTTCTAATAAAGTAGGATAGCACTAGGGCTGTGAACAAAAAAGTGAATTAGGGGAGATCGTGTGAACCAGACACAAATATTTGCGCATCGGGGCTTTTCAAGTTCGTATCCGGAAAATACGATGGCGGCGTTTAAGGCTGCATATGAGGCGAAAGCTGATGGCATTGAGCTTGATGTACAATTAAGCAAAGATGATGTTCCCGTTGTGATTCATGACCACACACTTGAGCGAACGACGACAGGAACAGGTTATGTTCAGCATCATACAGTACAGCAACTAAAACAAGTAAGTGCAGGTTCGTGGTATAGTGAAACATTTCAAAAGGAAGAAATTCCAACACTTGAGGAAGTGTTTATATGGGCGAGAGGGCTGCCATTGATTGTAAATGTAGAGCTAAAGGGCTCTATTCAACATCGGCATAAAACAGCATCTATTATTCTACCATTAATAGAGAAGTATGAACTGGAAGAGAAGGTGATTCTTTCTTCTTTTGACCACCAGCTTATGGCTCTTTGTAACCAACAAGCTCCTATGGTTGAGACAGCCATCATTGCATTTGCCGCTCTATATGATCCTGCTGCATATGTAAGGCAAGTTCAAGCACTGGGATATCATTTTTATTTTAAAAGTTTGCTAGATGATGAGATAGAACAATTGATAAAAAAGGGTCTTCGTTTACGCCCATTTACGGTGAATGATGAAGAGGAAATTAGAAGATTTATTCAATTGGGATGTGACGGAATCATAACGGACAACCCTAAAAAAGCAGTAGACATTCGTAATGACAATCAATATGATCGAGTGAGGAATTTTAGTTGAGAGTAAGAAGGACTGGGACAAAAAAGTGTTTATTAATGAGAAAATCGAACTTAATGTTAGTTGGTGCATAGCATTCGCTCCGGAAATAGACTTCGCTTTCCGCGGGCGGCTGGTGAGCCTCCTCGCGCTTACGCACTGTGGGGTCTCACCCTTGCCTTTATTGAAGCCACTGAAAAAGTGCTCGTTTATTTCGGACTTGAGGAGCTTCGACCCGCTCCCGGGATGGGGGGCACGCTTTCCGCAGGCGGGCGTTGAACTAACCGGCTGCGCCGGTGGATTTCAAACTGCCCTTCCCTCCTGCAGGAGTCGGCCCTCCCATCCCGTCCGCTTTGTTGAGAGGAAAGATAGAAATTCCCTACTCTTCAACAATCAAAAATAATAGGAGAAATAGCGTGAAAAAGGCCTTTGAGA